>NZ_JTKF01000041.1:0-173789 GCF_000828175.1 Pseudomonas sp. W15Feb9B
CGCCGTAAGGGCGGAACCCTAGGAGGCCGTTACCGCAGCAACGGATATGTACCCCATCCCCCACAAAAAAACACAACCCGCTCGATAACCGCCCACAAAAAGAAAATGCCCCGATCTCTCAACCAGGGCATTCCACTCAAACCATGTAACCAGATCTTAGTGCGAAACCGCCCCACTCGCCCCCAACCCCGTCTGCGAACGCACAAACTGCGGGAAGAACAGCGCCCGCTCGTTCTCGGCCGCCGCCGACTTGTCGGTGATCGAGAAGAACCAGATACCGATGAACGCAATAATCATCGAAAACAACGCCGGGTACTCGTAAGGGAAGATCGCCTTCTCGTGATGCAGAATCTGCACCCAGATGGTCGGGCCGAGGATCATCAGACCCACCGCACTCACCAGCCCCAACCAGCCACCGACCATCGCGCCGCGGGTCGTCAGCTTCTTCCAGTACATCGAAAGCAACAGCACCGGGAAGTTGCAGCTCGCTGCAATCGAGAACGCCAGGCCGACCATGAACGCGATGTTCTGGCTTTCGAACAGGATCCCCAGACCAATCGCCAGCACACCCAGGGCGATGGTGGTGATCTTCGACACGCGAATCTCATCCTTGTCGTTGGCCTTGCCCTTCTTGATCACACTGGCATACAGGTCGTGCGACACCGCCGAAGCACCGGCCAGAGTCAGACCGGCCACCACCGCCAGAATGGTCGCGAACGCCACCGCCGAGATGAAACCGAGGAAGATACTGCCACCCACTGCGTCAGCCAGGTGCACCGCCGCCATGTTGTTGCCGCCGAGCAGAGCGCCCGCTGCATCCTTGAAGGCCGGGTTGGTGCTGACCAGCAGGATCGCGCCGAAGCCGATGATGAAGGTCAGGATGTAGAAGTAGCCAATGAAGCCGGTGGCATACAGCACGCTCTTGCGCGCTTCTTTCGCGTCACTCACGGTGAAGAAGCGCATCAGGATGTGTGGCAGACCAGCAGTACCAAACATCAGTGCCAGGCCCAGAGAGAACGCCGAAATCGGGTCTTTCACCAGACCGCCGGGGCTCATGATCGCCTCACCTTTGGGGTGAACCTTGATCGCCTCGGAGAACAGCATGTTGAAGTCGAAGTTGACGTGTTTCATCACCATCAGCGCCATGAACGAAGCACCGGACAGCAACAGCACCGCCTTGATGATCTGCACCCAAGTGGTCGCCAGCATGCCGCCGAACAGCACGTAGAGGCACATCAGGATACCGACCAGAATCACCGCCACGTAGTAGTCGAGGCCGAACAGCAGCTGGATCAGCTTGCCGGCACCGACCATTTGCGCGATCAGGTAGAACGCCACCACCACCAGCGAACCACAGGCAGACAGCGTGCGGATCTGGGTTTGCCCGAGGCGGTAGGACGCCACGTCGGCAAAGGTGTATTTACCCAGGTTACGCAGACGCTCGGCGATCAGGAACAGAATGATCGGCCAGCCCACCAGGAAGCCGATCGAGTAGATCAGGCCATCGTAGCCAGAGGTGAACACCAGCGCGGAAATCCCCAGGAAGGACGCCGCCGACATGTAGTCGCCGGCAATCGCCAGACCGTTCTGGAACCCGGTGATCTTGCCGCCCGCCGCATAGTAGTCAGCGGCCGACTTGTTGCGCTTGGACGCCCAGTAGGTGATGCACAAGGTCGCACCGACGAACACCACGAACATGGCGATCGCGGAAACGTTGAGTGGTTGTTTGTGGACTTCGCCGGTCAAGGCGTCAGCAGCCCAGACAGCCGGAGCGAATGCTGCAATGCTCAAAAGAGCCAGTAGACGCCGGATCATTGCTGAGCCTCCTTGAGAATCGCATTGTTCAGGTCGTCAAACTCGCCATTGGCGCGTCGCACGTAGATACCGGTCAGGACGAAGGCCGAGACAATCAGCCCGACACCGATCGGAATGCCCCAGGTAATCGAAGACCCGGGGCTGAGTTTCGCTCCGAGCACTTGCGGCCCGTAAGCAATCAACAGGATGAATCCGGAATACAGCCCGAGCATGATCGCCGAGAGTATCCAGGCGAATTTTTCTCTTTTTCTCACCAGCTCCTTGAAGCGCGGGCTGTTTTGAATCGAGAGGTAAATGCTGTCGTTCATTGTTTTTATCCTCGCAGCACAGATTATTGTTGGAACGTATCCACTGTATGCGGCTGCGGAACGGCTTCCAGACGACCTTAGTATTAGAACGACATGACGTTTTCGCCAATTTTCGGACGCTAATTAGCCGAAAGAATTGGAAAGCGGCTTTGAGACAGCCGTAAACCCTGCAAGACGGGACTTGTCGCTGGAAACAAATGTGGGAGCGAGCTTGCTCGCGAAGGCGTCGTGTCAGCCAACATTTCTGTCAACTGTTATACCGCTTTCGCGAGCAAGCTCGCTCCCACAGGGGTCAGGCGTTGTTGGTACTTTTATTTGGTCCAGTCAGCCACGCGGTCCGGGTGCTTGGCGACCCAATCCTTGGCCGCCGCGTCAGGCTTGGCGCCGTCCTGGATGGCCAGCATGACTTCGCCGATCTCGTCTTTCGACGCCCACTGGAAGTTTTTCAGGAACTTGGCCACTTCCGGTGCCTTGGTAGCCAGTTCTTTGCTACCGATGCTGTTTACGGTTTCAGCCGCGCCATACACGCCTTTCGGGTCGTCAAGGAAGCGCAGTTTCCACTTGGCGAACATCCAGTGCGGCACCCAACCGGTGACGGCAATCGATTCGTTCTTCTTCTCGGCACGGGTCAGCTCGGCAATCATGCCGGCGCCGGAACTGGCCTTGAGGGTGTATTTGTCCAGACCGTAATCCTTGATCGCCTGATCGGTCTTGAGCATCACGCCCGAGCCGGCGTCGATGCCGACGATGCGGTTCTTGAAGCTGTCATCGGTCTTGAGGTCTTCGATCGATTTCGCCTTGACGTACTCCGGCACGATCAGGCCGATTTTCGCATCCTTGAAGTTCGGGCCGTAATCGACGACCAGATCCTTGTTCTTCGTCCAGTATTCGCCATGGGTCACCGGCAACCAGGCCGAGAGCATCGCATCGAGTTTGCCGGTGGCCACGCCCTGCCACATGATCCCGGTGGCGACGGCTTGCAGCTTCACGTCGTAGCCGAGTTTTTGCTTGATCACCTCGGCCGCCACGTGGGTGGTCGCGACGCTGTCGGACCAGCCGTCAACGTAACCGATGTTCAGGGTCTGTTTTTCAGCGCTGGCGAATGTGGAACTCATCGCAAGCACCAGAGCGGCACCTGCGCCTAAAAGTCGTCGCATCTTCATCGTTTACTTCCCCGAAATGCTGCGCCCGACGGATGCCGGGCATCGTCAACGTATTGTTATGGTGCACAGCGCCCCCATCACGCCTGACCGCAAACTCGTCCGAACATCAGTCGTCTTTTCTATAAGGGTACTGACGCTTTCGATCATCGGCCTGACGCCAAACGCGACCTGCTCTGTCAGCGACCTCAATACACCGAGAAACGACATCAGAAGGCCATTAATCACCTCTGAATAATTGGCGCCAGACAATCCGCCCGAACTTTGCATGTGCAAATCATGCAGGCCACCAACCCGCGGATAAATGCAGGTAACATGCGTCGCTTTGCAGCCACTCGGCCTGACCATGTCCGCGACCTCCCGCTTCCCGCTTGTTCCTTATCTCTTTGCTTGCCTGCTCGGCCTGTTGGCCCTCGGTGGCTTCTGGTACGGCCTCGGCAAACCGGTGATTCTGCCGGATGCCGCAACCCCGACGCACAAATTGCAATGCGCCTCCTACACGCCGTTCGACAAGGATCAGTCGCCGTTCGACGTGCCGTTCAAACTGCGCCCGGAACGCATGGACGCCGACCTCGCCCTGCTGGCGACGCGCTTCGAATGCATCCGCACCTACTCGATGACCGGCCTCGAAGCCCTGCCGCAACTGGCGCGCAAGCACGGTCTGAAGTTGATGATCGGCGCCTGGGTCAACAGCAACCCGGCGGACACCGAGAAAGAAGTCGACCTGCTGATTGCTTCGGCCAACGCCAACCCGGATGTGGTCAGCGCGGTGATCGTCGGCAACGAAGCGTTGCTGCGCAAGGAAGTCACCGGCGCGCAACTGGCGAAGCTGATCAACAAGGTCAAAAGCCGTATCAAGCAACCGGTCACTTATGCCGATGTCTGGGAGTTCTGGCTCAAGCACCCGGAAGTCGCGCCGGCGGTGGATTTCTTGACCATTCATTTGCTGCCGTACTGGGAAGATGATCCGTCGAATATCGATGTCGCCCTGCAACATGTGGCGGATGTACGCCAGGTGTTCGGCAACAAATTCGCGCCCAAAGACGTGATGATCGGCGAGACCGGCTGGCCCAGCGAGGGTCGCCAGCGCGAAACCGCTCTGCCAAGCCGGGTCAACGAGGCCAAGTTCATTCGTGGTTTTGTCGCGATGGCCGAGAAGGAGGGCTGGCATTACAACCTGATCGAAGCCTTCGACCAGCCATGGAAGCGTGGCAGCGAAGGTGCAGTCGGCGGTTACTGGGGCCTGTTCGATGCCGATCGCCAGGACAAGGGCGTGCTCGCCGGGCCGGTGACCAATGTGCCCTACTGGAAGGCATGGCTGGGCGTCGGCGGCCTGATTTTCCTCGCCACACTGCTGCTCGGCGGCCGGGTGCGCACCACCCGATCGGCATTGATCCTGCCGCTGCTCGGTGCGCTGGCCGCCTGCTCGATCGGCGCCTGGGGCGATCTGGCGCGAGTAACCACGCGGTTTGCCAGCGAATGGCTGTGGGTCGGCATGCTGACGGCATTGAATCTGTTGGTGCTGGCACATGCCGCGCTCAGCCTGAGCGCCCGCCAGGGTTGGCGTGAACGCGCGTTCAGTCTGCTGGAACGCCGCGCCGGATGGCTGGTTGCCGTGGCCGGTTTTGCGGCAGCGGTAATGATGCTGGAGATGGTCTTCGATGCGCGTTATCGCAGCTTCGCCAGCATGGCGTTCATTCTGCCGGCGCTGGTGTATGTGTGCCGCCCGGTCAGCGTGCCGCGTCGGGAAATCGCCCTGCTGACCTTTATCATCGGCGCCGGCATTGCGCCGCAGCTGTATGAAGAAGGCTTGTTGAATCAGCAGGCGTGGGGCTGGGCGCTGGTCAGCGGGTTAATGGTGGCGGCGTTGTGGCGCTGTCTGCGGGTTCGCAGTCGCTGATTAGCAGCAAGATCAAAAGATCGCAGCCTTCGGCAGCTCCTACAGGGTTCACTGCCCCTTGTAGGAGCTGCCGAAGGCTGCGATCTTTTTCTGTCAGGCGCTGCGGGATGCCCGGACCAGCCGCAATCCGGCAATCACCACCGCAAACACCGCCAGCGTCGTGTTGTACAACGCCAGCGCCGGCAACCCGAACACCAGCGCCAGCACCGCCAGCCACCACCCTGCCCGCCCCGGCAGCACAAAACCCAGCAGCGCCGCACCCAGCGCGGTCCAGCCCAACACCTTGAAGTGAATCATCAGCCCCAGGTTCGAACGCACCGTGCATTCCCAGCGGCTCGCCTCATCGACGCAGATGCCGACCCACTGCCCATCCTCCATGAAGCCATAACGCGCGCCATAACTGGCGGCCAGCCACAGCGGCAACAGCACGAGCAGCAGAATCACGGGCAAGCGGCGGGACATGAATCTCTCCAATCAACGAAATCGGCGGCCAGCTTAATCTGCCCGCACGCATTGGCAAGCACTAACAACTGTTAACTGGTCATCCGCGCCTTGCAGAGTGTATCGTCCAGCTACTATTACTCCGAATTCTGCCTGTTTGGTGCCGAGGCATGGCACTTTGGCGCAAGCCCGGTGGTCATAGCCTGCGAACTTCATTCGGCACCTTCCTTTAAGGGATCCAGTCATGCTCCGTTCCTTGCGCTTCGCCGCGCTCTTCAGCGGCCTTATTCTGAGTGCGTCCGCACTGGCGGTGGATATCGATGCCGCCAGTTATGGCTATCCCCTGACCAACCCGTTCGAGGCGACCATCGCCACCACGCCACCGGACCTGCGTCCAGAATTGCCGTCGAACGACGAGATCAATCAGTCCGACCACAGCATCACCCTGCGCCCGGAACGGGCCTTCATCCTCCCGGACAACTTCTGGCCGGTGAAAAAACTCACCTACCGTATCGCCGAGCAGGACAAACCGGCGCCGCTGATCTTCCTGATCGCCGGCACCGGTGCGCGTTATGACAGTTCGCTCAATGAATACCTGAAAAAGCTTTATTACAAGGCCGGCTACAACGTCGTGCAGTTGTCGTCGCCAACCAGCTTCGACTTCATCAGCGCCGCTTCACGCTTTGCCACCCCGGGCATCACCAAGGAAGACGCCGAAGACATGTACCGGGTGATGCAAGCCGTGCGCGCGCAACATCCGAAACTGCCGGTCACCGAGTACTACCTCAGCGGCTACAGCCTCGGCGCGCTGGATGCCGCGTTCGTCGCCCACTTGGACGAGACCCGACGCAGTTTCAACTTCAAGAAAGTCCTGCTGCTCAACCCGCCGGTCAACCTCTACACGTCCATCAGCAACCTCGACAAGCTGGTGCAGACCGAGGTGAAGGGCATCAACAACAGCACCACTTTCTATGAACTGGTGCTGAACAAGCTGACCCGCTACTTCCAGCAGAAAGGCTACATCGACCTCAACGACGCCCTGCTCTACGACTTCCAGCAGTCCAAACAGCACCTGACCAACGAGCAGATGGCGATGCTGATCGGCACCTCGTTCCGCTTCTCGGCCGCCGACATTGCCTTCACCTCCGACCTGATCAACCGTCGTGGCCTGATCACCCCGCCGAAATTCCCGATCACCGAAGGCACCAGCCTCACGCCGTTTCTCAAGCGTGCGCTGCAATGCGACTTCGACTGCTACCTGACCGAACAGGTGATCCCGATGTGGCGCGCCCGTACCGACGGCGGCAGTCTGTTGCAACTGATCGACCAGGTCAGCCTGTACGCGCTCAAGGATTACCTGCACGACAGCCCGAAAATCGCCGTCATGCACAACGCTGACGACGTGATTCTCGGCCCTGGCGACCTGGGTTTCCTGCGCAAGACCTTCGGCGATCGCCTGACTGTTTACCCACTGGGCGGCCATTGCGGCAACCTTAACTACCGCGTCAACAGCGACGCCATGCTGGAGTTCTTCCGTGGCTAAATATCTCCTGCTGATTGCAGCGCTCCTCAGTGCAGGCGTGGCCCAGGCCGACAACAGCAAAGCCAACGCGCCAGTGGTGGTCGACAGCGACGGCTTCAAGGAGCCGCTGTCCAAACTCAAGTTCAACCCGGGGCTGGACCAGCGTGAGTTCGAACGCTCGACACTCAACGCGCTCAACGTCTATGACCCGCTTGAGTCATGGAACCGCCGCGTCTACCACTTCAATTACCGCTTCGACCAATGGGTGTTCCTGCCGGTGGTCGACGGTTATCGCTACGTGACGCCAAGCTTCCTGCGCACCGGAGTGAGCAACTTCTTCAACAACCTCGGCGACGTGCCAAACCTGGTCAACAGCCTGCTGCAGTTCAAGGGCAAGCGCTCGATGGAAACCACCGCGCGCCTGTTGCTCAACACCACCATCGGCATTGCCGGCCTGTGGGACCCGGCGACCGCCATGGGCCTGCCGCGCCAGAGCGAAGACTTCGGTCAGACCCTGGGTTTCTACGGCGTACCGGGCGGCGCCTACTTCGTTTTGCCGATTCTCGGCCCGTCGAACATCCGCGACACCGCCGGCCTGGCCGTGGACTACACCGCCGAATCGGCGATCAACTACCTGAACGTGTCGAAAGTCAGCGAAAACCACCCAGAAATCTGGGCCCTGCGTGCAGTCGACAAGCGCTACCAGACCAACTTCCGCTACGGCCAGATGAACTCGCCGTTCGAGTACGAGAAAGTGCGCTACGTCTACACCGAGTCGCGCAAGCTGCAGATTGCCGAGTAGCTTCAGCGGCAACAAAAAAAGGGCCATTCGATGCGAGTCGAATGGCCCTTTTTCATGGCACAACCAGGATCAAACTGTGGGAGCGAGCTTGCTCGCGAATGCGGTGAATCAGTCAGCATATTCTTCGACTGGCACACCGCATTCGCGGGCAAGCCCGCTCCCACAGGGTTGTTGTGTTCAGCCTTTGATCGCGCACCAGATTTTGCCGACGGCCGAAACCACCGCCAGCACTGCCGCGCCCGCGATAATCCCCGCTACGCCATTGAGCAACACAGGCACGGCAAACCCGGCACTGCCAGCCGCTGCACCGACACTTTCAATCCAGTGATGCACCACCGGAATACCGTGGGTGAGGATGCCGCCACCGACCAGGAACATCGCCGCCGTGCCGATCACCGACAGGCCTTTCATCATGTACGGCGCGGCGCGCAGGATCGCGTTGCCAATGCTTTTTGCTGCTGCACCCGATTTCCGGGTCAGCCACAGACCCAGGTCGTCGAGCTTGACGATGCCGGCCACCAGACCATAAACGCCCACGGTCATGACGATGGCGATGCCCGACATGACGATCACTTGCTGGGTCAGCGATGCGTCGGCCACGGTTCCGAGGGTGATGGCGATGATTTCCGCCGAGAGGATAAAGTCGGTGCGGATTGCGCCTTTGATCTTATCCTTCTCGTAGGCCACCAGATCGGTGGTCGGCTCGGCCACCGCCGCGCTCAGTTGCGCGTGGTCGGCATCATCTTCGGCCTTGCTGTGCAGGAACTTGTGCGCGAGTTTCTCGAAACCTTCAAAACACAGGTACGCGCCGCCGACCATCAACAGCGGCGTCACCAGCCACGGCACAAATGCGCTGATCGCCAGCGCCGACGGCACCAGAATCAGTTTGTTGACGAACGAGCCCTTGGCCACCGCCCAGACCACGGGAATTTCCCGCTCGGCGCGAACCCCGGAGACTTGCTGGGCATTGAGCGCCAGATCATCGCCGAGTACCCCGGCGGTCTTCTTCGCGGCCATTTTGCTCATCAACGCCACATCATCCAGAACGGTGGCAATATCGTCGATCAGCACCAGCAAACTGCTTCCTGCCATGAATCGTGTTTCCTTATGTGAATAATGCCGCGCAGCATACCGCGACTGCGGGCCACACGGGGCATTCTTGAGCCATGCGCGAGGCCGGTGCTACCATGCGCAACCGCCAGAACAGGCAAGGAACCACCGGGTTTATGAGCACAATCCGCGAGCGCAACAAAGAACTGATCCTGCGTGCCGCCAGTGAGGAATTCGCCGACAAGGGCTTCGCTGCGACCAAAACCAGCGACATCGCCGCCAAGGCAGGATTGCCCAAGCCCAACGTTTACTACTACTTCAAGTCCAAGGAAAACCTCTACCGCGAGGTGCTGGAAAGCATCATCGTGCCGATCCTGCAGGCCTCGACCCCGTTCAACCCGGACGGCGTGCCGAGCGAAGTGCTCAGCGGCTACATCCGCTCGAAGATCCGCATCTCCCGCGACCTGCCCTTCGCCTCCAAGGTGTTCGCCAGCGAAATCATGCACGGCGCCCCGCACCTGAGCGCCGACCTGGTCGAGCAGCTCAACAGCCAGGCCAAGCACAACATCGACTGCATCCAGAGCTGGATCGACCGTGGCCAGATCGCCCCGATCGACCCCAACCACCTGATGTTCAGCATCTGGGCCGCGACCCAGACCTACGCCGACTTCGACTGGCAGATCTCTGCAGTTACCGGCAAGGACAAGCTGGACGAGGCGGATTACGAGGCGGCGGCGCAGACGATTATCCGGTTGGTGTTGAAAGGGTGCGAGCCGGACTGATAGACCGCGGTGACCCTATCGCTGGCAAGCCAGCTCCCACAAGGATCTGTTTCGTTCGCAAAGTTTGTGTTCAACACAAGAACCTGTGGGAGCTGGCTTGCCAGCGATGGCGGCAGCTCGGTATCAATTCAAACCCAGATAGCATCCCACAGCGGATAATCACCTAGCCTTTCGACCAATCCTGCCCGCAATGGATTGGCCACCACATAGCGCGCCATCTTCACCAGATCATCTTCCCGCCTCAATGCACGGTCATGAAAACCCTGCTGCCAAAGCGGCCCGCTACGGCCGATGGATAAATTCACTTCTCTGGTTATCAGCGACTTGGTTTCACCCATCAGCCTTCTGAGCGAACAGTTTTCCAGCACAACGAGCCAATGAAAATGATCCGGCATGACCACCCACGCCAGTGACTTTGCCAATCCAAGCTCTTGTGCCCGCCGAAATCGACGAACGACCAATCTGCCCAAAGCGAAGTCAGCAAAGATCGGCTCGCGATCAAGTGTATTGGTTGTCAGTAGATAGATGCGATTGGGCTCGGCATAGCGGCCGGTTCGCAGACGATGTGAAGCGGGAAGATCAGGCAATCCATTGCCCCTTCATGATGAGTTCATCAGAAGGCTAGACCTCAATGATCTGTTTGATTGGTGTGGTCTTTTTTCTTGATGTGTCAGACAGGCCGCCATCGCTGGCAAGCCAGCTCCCACAGAGCTTTGTGTCGATCACAAATCGTTGCCCAATACAAAACCTTGTGGGAGCTGGCTTGCCAGCGATGACTTTCGATCAGCCGCTAAAGATCAAGCCGCCACCCCCGCATCCGCCCGCAAATCCAGCGCCTCCACCGCTTTGATCGCCACCTGCTCATCAATATCCGACAGATCGCCGCTGATGCCGATCGCGCCCAGCACATTCCCCGCCTGATCACGAATCAACACGCCGCCCGGGGCCGGGACGACGCTGCCCTGGCCCATGCTGTTGAGTGCGGCGATGAAGGCCGGGCGTTGTTGGGCGTCCAGCGCCAGCAGGCGTGAGCCCTTGCCCAGGGCGATGGCGCCCCAGGCTTTGCCGATGGCGATGTTCGGGCGCAGCAGGCTGGCGCCGTCTTCGCGTTGCAGGGTGATCAGGTGGCCGCCGGTATCGAGTACCGCGATGGTCAGCGGCGCGGCGTTGATCCCGCGCCCGGTGCTGATGGCTTCGTTGACCAGGTTGACTGCGACTTTCAAGGTTAAAGCGCTCATGGTGCCGTCCTCATTTTGTTATTGGGAAAGTCGTGGAGCTGCGCGGTTGTGCCGCAGCCCGATGCCACAAATAGAACACAATGAGTTATTTTTTTGTATACAATAATTCTCGAAAAGCGCCACATGCGACGAAAAGCCACAGTAAAAATGGCTTCCGACGAATGAAACAGGCGCTTGAGAAAATGGATTGACCTGCGCCGTCCGCCGTGAATACACTCTGCGCAAAGCCACTTGTATACAATTACAAAACGTAAAGAGGCACAAAACCATGAGCAAAATGAGAGCAATCGAAGCCGCCGTTCTGGTGATGCGCCGTGAAGGGGTTGATACCGCTTTTGGCATTCCGGGTGCAGCGATCAACCCGCTGTACTCCGCACTGAAAAAAGTCGGTGGCATCGATCACGTCCTCGCTCGCCACGTCGAAGGCGCGTCGCACATGGCCGAGGGGTACACCCGCACCAAGGCCGGCAACATCGGCGTGTGCATCGGTACGTCCGGCCCGGCCGGTACCGACATGGTCACCGGGCTCTACAGCGCCTCGGCCGACTCGATCCCGATCCTCTGCATCACCGGCCAGGCACCCCGCGCCCGTATGCACAAGGAAGACTTCCAGGCGGTCGATATCACCAGCATCGTCAAGCCCGTCACCAAGTGGGCGACCACCGTTCTGGAGCCGGGCCAGGTGCCTTACGCGTTCCAGAAAGCCTTCTACGAAATGCGCTCCGGCCGTCCAGGCCCGGTGCTGATCGACCTGCCGTTCGACGTGCAGATGGCTGAAATCGAATTCGACATCGACGCCTACCAGCCACTGCCGCTGGCCAAACCGACCGCGAGCCGCGTTCAGGTCGAAAAGGCGCTGGCGCTGCTGGATCAGGCCGAGCGTCCATTGCTGGTAGCCGGTGGCGGCATCATCAACGCCGACGCCAGCGATTTGCTGGTGGAGTTCGCCGAGCTGACCGGTATTCCGGTGATCCCGACCCTGATGGGCTGGGGCACCATTCCTGACGATCACCCGCTGATGGTCGGCATGGTTGGTCTGCAGACGTCGCACCGTTACGGCAATGCCACGATGCTCAAATCCGATGTGGTGCTGGGCATCGGTAACCGCTGGGCCAACCGTCACACCGGTTCGGTCGACGTCTACACCGAAGGTCGCAAGTTCATTCACGTTGACATCGAAGGCACGCAGATCGGCCGTGTGTTCACCCCGGACCTGGGTATCGTGTCCGACGCTGCTGCGGCGCTGACCGTGTTCATCGAAGTCGCCCGCGAATGGCAAGCCGCCGGCAAGCTGAAAAACCGCAGTGCCTGGCTGCAGGATTGCCAGCAGCGCAAGGCCAGCCTGCAGCGCAAGACCCACTTCGACAACGTGCCGGTCAAGCCGCAACGCGTTTACGAAGAAATGAATCAGGTGTTCGGCAAAGACACCTGCTACGTCAGCACCATTGGTCTGTCGCAGATTGCCGGCGCGCAGTTCCTGCACGTCTACAAGCCGCGTCACTGGATCAACTGCGGCCAGGCCGGGCCGTTGGGCTGGACCATTCCGGCAGCGCTGGGCGTGGTCAAGGCCGATCCGAACCGTAAAGTCGTGGCCCTGTCGGGGGACTATGACTTCCAGTTCATGATCGAGGAGCTGGCGGTCGGCGCTCAGTTCAAACTGCCTTACATCCACGTCGTGGTGAACAACTCGTACCTGGGCCTGATCCGTCAGGCCCAGCGCGGGTTCGAAATGGACTACTGCGTGCAGCTGTCCTTCGATAACCTGAACGCGCCGGAACTCAACGGTTACGGTGTCGACCACGTCGCAGTCGCCGAAGGCCTGGGCTGTAAAGCGCTGCGTGTGTTCGAACCGGCGGACATCGCCCCTGCCCTGCGCAAGGCCGAAGAGCTGATCGAAGAGTTCAAGGTGCCGGTGATCGTCGAAATCATCCTGGAGCGTGTGACCAACATCTCCATGGGGACCGAGATCAACGCCGTCAACGAATTCGAAGACCTGGCGCTGGTCGGCAACGACGCGCCAACGGCGATTTCGCTGCTCGA
This sequence comes from Pseudomonas sp. W15Feb9B, assembly GCF_000828175.1. NCBI lineage: Bacteria > Pseudomonadati > Pseudomonadota > Gammaproteobacteria > Pseudomonadales > Pseudomonadaceae > Pseudomonas > Pseudomonas sp. W15Feb9B. The sequence continues at coordinate 13,059 of NZ_JTKF01000041.1, forward strand.
CTAACTGCTGACCGCTCCCACTGTGGGAGCAAGCCATGTGGCGAGGGAGCTTGCTCCCGCTCGGCTGCGAAGCAGTCGTGAAGCTTTTGGGGTCGCTTCGCGCCCCAGCGGGAGCAAGCTCCCTCGCCACACAGGCTCGCTCCCACAAGGGGGACCTCACAAGATTTACGGGAGACCACCATGCCGCGTTTCGCAGCCAACCTGTCCATGCTGTTCACCGAACAGGATTTCCTTGCCCGTTTCGACGCCGCCGCCAAGGCCGGTTTCAGTGGTGTGGAATACCTGTTCCCGTACGACTTCAGCTCTGCCGAAATCAAGGCAAAGCTCGAGGCCAACGGGCTGACCCAAGTGCTGTTCAACCTGCCGGCCGGTGACTGGGCCAAGGGCGAGCGCGGTATCGCCTGCCTGCCGGATCGGGTTGAAGAGTTCCGTGCCGGGGTCGATCTGGCGATTGCCTACGCGCAAGTGCTGGGCAACACCCAGGTCAACTGCCTGGCCGGTATCCGCCCGCAAGGCGTCGACGATGCCACTGTGGAAAAGACCTTCGTCGCCAACCTCAAGTACGCCGCCGACAAGCTGCAGGCGGCGGGTATCAAACTGGTGATGGAAGCGATCAACACCCGCGACATCCCGGGTTTCTACCTGAACAACACGGCGCAAGCCCTGTCGATTCGCGAGCAAGTTGGCAGCGCCAATCTGTTCCTGCAATACGACATCTATCACATGCAAATCATGGAAGGCGATCTGGCCCGTACCCTGCAATCGCACCTGGGCGAGATCAACCATGTGCAGCTCGCGGACAACCCGGGGCGCAACGAGCCGGGCACCGGCGAGATCAACTACCGCTTCCTGTTCGAACACCTGGATCGCATTGGTTATCAGGGTTGGGTGGGTTGCGAGTACAAGCCGCTGACCACCACTGAAGCGGGCCTCGGCTGGCTGAAAACTCATAACGCAATCTAAGAACACCACAAAACCCTTGTGGCGAGGGAGCTTGCTCCCGCTCGGCTGCGAAGCAGTCGTAAATCCTGCAAACCGATTTTGTCTGACACACCACAGTGGCTGGTTTTGGGGGTGCTTCGCCCCCCAGCGGGAGCAAGCTCCCTCGCCACAAAGTGTATTCGGCACATTATTTGGCTACACAAAAACAAGAGGATTTTCTCATGGCTAAAATCGGATTTATCGGCACCGGCATCATGGGCCACCCAATGGCTTCGAACCTGCAGAAAGCCGGTCACAGCCTGTTCCTGTCGGCGCACCACGACGCCGCTCCGGCCGATCTGGTCGCCGCTGGCGCCGTCGCCCTGGCCAACCCGCGCGAAGTCGCGCAGGAAGCTGAATTCATCATCGTCATGGTGCCGGATACCCCGCAGGTCGACGACGTGCTGTTCCGCGCCGACGGCGTTGCGGCTGGTATCGGCAAAGGCAAAGTGGTGATCGACATGAGCTCGATCTCGCCGACCGCCACCAAGGCTTTCGCCAAGAAGATCAACGAAAAAGGCGCGCAGTACCTCGACGCTCCGGTATCCGGCGGTGAAGTTGGCGCCAAGGCCGCGACTCTGAGCATCATGGTCGGTGGCGACGCCGATGCCTTTGAACGCGCGCTGCCGCTGTTCCAGGCCATGGGCAAGAACATCACCCTGGTCGGTGGCAATGGTGACGGTCAGACCGCCAAAGTGGCGAACCAGATCATCGTCGCGCTGAACATTCAGGCTGTCGCTGAAGCCCTGCTGTTCGCCTCGAAAAACGGTGCCGATCCAGCCAAGGTGCGTGAAGCACTGATGGGCGGTTTCGCTTCGTCGAAGATCCTCGAAGTGCACGGCGAGCGCATGATCAAGGGCACTTTCGATCCAGGCTTCCGCATCAGCCTGCACCAGAAAGACCTGAACCTGGCCCTGCAAGGCGCCAAGGAGCTGAACATCAACCTGCCGAACACCGCCAACGCCCAGCAAGTGTTCAGCACCTGCGCGGCGATCGGTGGCAGCAACTGGGACCACTCGGCGCTGATCAAGGGTCTGGAACACATGGCCAACTTCTCGATTCGCGACAAGAAGTAATCTGCGCTTCTGGCTCGCTCCCTGTGGGAGCGGGCTTGCCCGCGATGGCATCGACTCGGTCTGCCTGAATGACCGCGGCGCCTGAATCGCTGGCAAGCCAGCTCCCACAAGGATCGCGTCGCTGCACCGTTGTCGTTCCATCCCAATAACAAGAATTCCGGGAGCCCGCCATGTCGGTCGATCCGCAACAACTGCTGCGTGAGCTGTTTGCCACAGCCATCGACGCGGCCCATCCGAACCAGGTCCTCGAAGCCCATCTGCCTGCCGATCGCACGGGTCGGGTGATCGTCATCGGCGCCGGCAAGGCCGCAGCCGCCATGGCCCAGGTGGTCGAGCGCTGCTGGCAGGGTGAAGTATCCGGTCTGGTAGTGACCCGTTACGGTCACGGCGCCCCGTGCGAAAAAATCGAAGTGGTCGAAGCCGCGCACCCGGTACCGGACGCTGCCGGCCTGGCCGTGGCCAAACGCGTGCTAGAACTGGTCAGCAATCTGACTGAAGACGACCGCGTGATCTTCCTGCTGTCCGGCGGCGGCTCTGCCCTGCTCGCCCTGCCGGCTGAAGGCATCACCCTGGCGGACAAGCAGTCGATCAACAAAGCCCTGCTCAAATCCGGCGCGACCATCGGCGAAATGAACTGCGTGCGCAAGCACCTATCGGCGATCAAGGGTGGCCGCCTCGGCAAGGCTTGTTGGCCCGCCACTGTGTATACCTACGCGATTTCCGATGTACCGGGCGACCTCGCCACGGTCATCGCCTCCGGCCCGACCGTGGCCGACCCGAGCACCTCGGCCGAAGCGCTGGCGATCCTCAAGCGCTTCGGCATTGAAGTCCCGGCCTCGGTGCGCAACTGGCTGCAAAGCCCGGAATCGGAAACCGTCAAACCCGGCGATCCAAGCCTGGCCCGCAGTCATTTCCAGTTGATCGCGCGCCCGCAGCAATCGCTGGATGCAGCGGCGGTGAAATGCCGTCAGGCCGGTTTCAGCACGCTGATCCTCGGCGACCTCGAAGGTGAGTCCCGCGAAGTGGCGAAGGTCCACGCCGGCATTGCCCGACAGATCATCAACCATGGGCAGCCACTGGCTGCGCCTTGCGTGATTCTCTCCGGTGGTGAAACCACGGTGACCGTGCGCGGCAATGGCCGTGGCGGGCGCAACGCCGAATTTCTCCTCAGCCTCACTGACAGCCTCAAGGGCCAGCCCGGCGTCTACGCGCTGGCCGGTGACACCGACGGCATCGACGGCTCGGAAGACAACGCCGGCGCAATCATGACCCCGGACAGCTACGCCCGCGCCGCCGCCCTCGGATTGAGCGCCAGCGACGAGCTGGATAACAACAACGGTTACGGCTACTTCGAGGCGCTCGATGCGCTGATCGTCACCGAGCCGACCCGCACCAACGTCAACGACTTCCGCGCCATCCTGATCCTTGAGAACTGCAAATCATGACGCCTGATAAAAAGGTCAAAATCCTCGCCACCCTCGGACCTGCCGTCGATGGCATCGAAGACATCCGTGAGCTGGTCGAGGCCGGGGTCAACATCTTCCGCCTGAACTTCAGCCACGGTGATCACGCCGACCACGCCAAGCGCTATCAGTGGATCCGCGAGGTCGAGCGCCAGCTCAACTATCCGCTGGGGATCCTGATGGATTTGCAGGGGCCGAAACTGCGCGTCGGCAAGTTCGCCGACGGCAAGGTGCAGTTGCATCGCGGTCAGGCGTTCCGCCTCGATCTGGACGCCACACCCGGTGATGAGCGCCGCGTGAACCTGCCGCACCCGGAGATCATCGCCGCGCTCGAAGCGGGCATGGATCTGCTGCTGGATGACGGCAAGCTGCGCCTGCGCGTGGTCACCAAATACACCGACGCGATCGACACCACCGTGCTCGCCGGCGGCGAACTGTCGGACCGCAAAGGGGTGAACGTGCCACAAGCGGTGCTTGAACTCAGCCCACTGACCGCCAAGGATCGCCGCGACCTGAGCTTCGGTCTGGAACTGGGTGTGGACTGGGTGGCGCTGTCGTTCGTGCAACGTCCGCAAGACATTCTCGAAGCCCGCGAACTGATCGGCGACAAGGCCTTCCTGATGGCGAAAATCGAGAAGCCATCGGCGGTTGAGCAACTGCGCGAAATCGCCCAACTGAGCGACGCGATCATGGTCGCTCGCGGCGACCTCGGCGTGGAAGTCCCTGCCGAAAGCGTGCCGCAGATCCAGAAAAACATCATCAGCACCTGCCGCGAACTGGGTAAACCGGTGGTGGTGGCGACGCAGATGCTCGAATCGATGCGTTTCTCCCCGGCCCCGACCCGCGCGGAAGTCACTGACGTGGCGAATGCTGTGGCTGAAGGCGCGGATGCGGTGATGCTGTCGGCCGAAACCGCCTCCGGTGAATACCCGCTGGAAGCCGTGCAGATGATGAGCAAGATCATCCGTCAGGTGGAAAACGGTCCGGACTATCAGACTCAACTCGACGTCAGCCGACCGAAAGCCGAGGCAACGGTGTCCGATGCGATCAGTTGCGCGATCCGCCGCATCAGCAACGTGCTGCCGGTGGCGGTGCTGGTCAACTACAGCGAATCGGGCGCTTCGACGTTGCGCGCAGCACGGGAACGACCGAAAGCGCCGATCCTCAACCTGACGCCGAACCTGCAGACCGCGCGGCGCTTGAGCGTGGCGTGGGGCATTCATTCGGTGGTCAACGATCGCCTGCGTCAGGTCGATGAGGTGTGTTCGACGGCGCTGGAAATCGCCCAGGCGCAAGGCATGGCCGAGCGTGGCGATACGTTGCTGATCACCGCCGGTGTGCCGTTCGGGCAGCCGGGATCGACCAACTCACTGCGGATCGAAACGCTGATCTGACTAGCGACACAAAACCTGTGGCGAGGGAGCTTGCTCCCGCTCGGCTGCGCAGCAGTCGTCGCTTTTAGGGCATGACGGTTTTCACAGAAGAACCGCATTAACCCATGTTGGGGCCGCTACGCGACCCAGCGGGAGCAAGCTCCCTCGCCACAGTTATTGGCAAGACCTTTTGATTTTCCAACTGCCCAGATTTTTTCAACATGCCTGCCAATCATTTCAACACCCACTGCCCCGACTGGGCCGAGGCTTTGCTCAACGGTTTCAGTCAGATATTCCTCCAGCGCCATCCGCTGTGCGGCCTGTTGTGCCTGCTGGCGATCCTGCTCACTGCGCCGGTGCTGTTTGCCGGCGCGCTGCTCGGTGCAGTCGCCGGCCTGCTCACCGCGCAACGGCGCAACTATGCCAAGGCGGATCGTCAGGCCGGATTGTTCAGTTACAACGGCGTGCTGCTTGGCTTGGTGCTCAGCCTGTATTTCCCGTGGTCGCCGATGCTGCCGCCGCTGATTCTGGCGGCCGGTGGCCTCAGTGCGATGGTCACTCAGCAATGGCTCAAACACGTGTACCGCAGCCGATCGATACCGGCCTACACCTCACCGTTTGTAGCAATGAGCTGGGTGTTACTGTTGTTCGCCGAACCGTCTGCGCCGATGACTCACATCGAGATGACCACGCTGAACCTGCTCGCCGCTGAACTGCGTGGACTGGGTCAGGTGATGTTCCTCGGTCATCCGCTGGCCGGCGCGTTGATCGGCATCGGTCTGTTGATCGCCGATCGCCGCGCGTTCTGCTGGGCGCTGCTGGCTTCGGGCATCGGTCTCGCCTCCAGCCTGCTGCACCACGAAACCGCTGCAGCGTTGCTGGGACTGGGCAGTTACAACGCGGTGCTCGCCGCCCTCGCCTTCAGTTCACAGCGTCAACAACCGTGGCTGCCGCTGCTGGGCATCGTCCTGGCGTTGCTGGTCACCCCGCTGTTCGCCGCTCTCGGTCTGGCGACGCTGACCGCGCCATTCATCCTCGCCGGCTGGCTGATCCGTGCCGGGATCCAGATGCTCGGCAAAGCGGCCGTCGACGCCACGCCTTGCGCACAGGGGGACAATCAACCTAGGCTGCGCTGATCTTCAATTCAGGCGTTATCCATGGACAGCAGCAACAGTTGGCGTGAACGGCTTTACGTGATGATTTTCCAGAGCGACACCCTCGCCGGGCGGCGCTTTGACGGCACCCTGCTGTTGATCATCCTCGCCAGCCTGGTGGTGGTGATGCTCGACAGCATCGATAGCATTCACCAGAACTACGCCGATGTGCTGGCCTACATCGAGTGGGGCTTCACAATCATTTTTCTCGGCGAGTACATCCTGCGGTTGTACTGCTCACCGAAGCCGTTGCGCTACGCCTTCAGTTTCTACGGACTGGTGGATCTGCTGGCGATCGTGCCGGGGATCCTGGCGCTGTATTACAGCGATGCGCAGTACCTGCTGATCATCCGGATCATTCGGATGCTGCGAATCTTCCGCGTACTCAAGCTCAGCCCATACCTCAAGCAAGCCAACTATTTGATGTCGGCGCTGCGCGGCAGCAAGCAGAAGATCGTGGTGTTCCTGGTCAGCGTCTGCACCCTGGTGACGGTGTTCGGCACCCTGATGTACGTGATCGAAGGTCCGGAACACGGCTTCACCAGCATCCCCAAAGGCATCTATTGGGCTATCGTGACCCTGACCACCGTCGGCTTCGGCGACATCGTGCCGAAAACCCCGCTGGGCCAGGTGATTTCCTCGCTGGTGATGATTACCGGTTACTCGATCATCGCCGTGCCCACCGGGATCTTCACCGCAGAACTGGCCAACGCCATGCGCGGCGAACAGCTGCAACACGACTGCCCGGTGTGCAAGAAAAGCAGCCATGAACACAGCGCGGCGTTTTGCTCGCGGTGTGGCAGTCAGCTGTTTAAGAAAGTGGAATAAGCACAGAGCTTTTTAATCTTTAAACGACTATGCGTGCCCCGTTATAGTCAGTGGCAATTAAACATCACCCCCTGTAGGAGCTGCCGCAGGCCGCGATCTTTTGATCTTGATTCTCTAAAAACAAAATCAAAGGATCGCAGCCTGCGGCAGCTCCTACACAAAACAAGGAATGCGCAGTGAAAAAACTCTTTGGCGCCTCACTTCTCGCCGCCGGTCTTGCCTTTGGCAGCGTGGCTCAAGCCGCACCGACCCTGCTCAACGTCTCCTATGACGTGATGCGCGATTTCTACAAGGACTACAACACTGCGTTCCAGAAACACTGGCAGGCCGAGCACAACGAAAACATCACCGTGCAGATGTCCTTCGGCGGTTCGAGCAAGCAGGCGCGCTCGGTGATCGATGGCCTGCCGGCTGACGTCATCACCATGAACATGGCAACCGACATCAACGCCCTCGCCGACAACGGCAAACTGGTGCCGGACAACTGGGTCACCCGCCTGCCGAACAACAGCGCGCCGTTCACCTCGGCCACCGTGTTCATCGTCCGTAAAGGCAACCCGAAAGCCCTGAAAGACTGGCCGGACTTGCTCAAGGACGGCGTGCAAGTGATCGTGCCGAACCCGAAAACCTCGGGCAACGGCCGCTACACCTACCTCTCGGCCTGGGGCTACGTGCTGAAGAATGGTGGTGACGAGAACAAGGCCAAAGACTTCGTCGGCAAACTGTTCAAGCAAGCGCCGGTGCTCGACACCGGTGGCCGCGCCGCGACCACCACGTTCATGACCAACCAGATCGGCGACGTGCTGGTGACCTTCGAGAACGAAGCCGAGATGATCGCTCGCGAGTTCGGTCGCGATCAGTTCGAAGTGATCTACCCAAGCGTCTCCGCCGAAGCCGAACCACCGGTGTCGGTGGTCGACAAAGTGGTCGACAAGAAAGGCACCCGCGCCGCCGCCGATGAATACCTGAAATACCTGTGGTCGCCGGAAGGTCAGGAAATCGCCGCCGCCAACTACCTGCGTCCACGGGACCCGGCGGTGCTGGCGAAGTACACCGATCGTTTCCCGAAAGTCGACTTCCTGTCGGTTGAGAAGACATTTGGCGACTGGCGTTCGGTGCAGAAGACCCACTTCAATGATGGCGGGATCTTTGATCAGATCTACAGCCAGTAAGATTTGGCGGACATGAAAAAGGCGACCTCAACAGGTCGCCTTTTTTGTGGCGAACCCCTGTAGGAGCTGCCGAAGGCTGCGATCTTTTGACTTTGATTTTAAAAACCAAGATCAAAAGATCGCAGCCTTCGGCAGCTCCTACAGTTACATCGGCGGCGTGACGCCGTCCTTGCCGGCGGAAATCGATTGCGCGGTCAGCGTGCCGTCCGCGCCTTGCGTGACGAACGTCACGATCTTCACCCCGACCTTGAGCAAACTCCGATCCCCTGGCATCAGGTTGACGATCGGCACATCCTCCGGCACCAGAATCTTCTGCTGCCCGCCCTTGTAGTTGACGGTCAGCACCCGGCCATTGCTCACCACCAGATCACCGACGCTGCCATTGGTCATGCTGCTGCCCTTGGCAAGGTCGAACGGCCGATGGCCGTCGCCGCTGCCGGCCAGTTCCGGCGGGAATACGTGCACTTCCAGCGCCTTGAGCGTGCCGTCCTCTTGCGGCATGGCCGCCGAGCCAATGTAACTGCCGGGTTTGATGTCCTCGATATTGGCCAAGGTGACGGCGCGCACTTTGGTGTCAGCGGTCAATTGAATCACCACGTTCTCGCCGCTGTTGACGTGGACTTTCAACGAGTCAGCGCTGACTCCGGTGATCTCGCCGCGTACGCCGATCCGCATCCCCGGGGCATCCGCAGCCTGTACTGCGCTGGCGCCAAGCAGACCGATCAGGACAATCGTGGTGGTGTGACGCAGCAGCCGACGCAACATGGCAATCCTCCGTTGGTGAACAGTTGAACAGCAGCGGTAAACATAAGCACGCTATCGAAGAAGATGTAAGTGAATGTATCATCGACGCTCTCCGGCCGGACGCAAGGTTCGCCGATGGACGACACCGCGCTTGAAGCCAATCATTCCGCAACGGAATAACTGATATCGATACAAGGCTTCTACCGACACGTCGGTGCGTCCCTTAGCCTCACCGCATTCCCTTTCGCTGGATCGAGAAACCTTATGAACGCTACAACTCACGCAATGACCCGAGGCATGGTGCTGCTGTTCGCCTTCTGCTGCGGTGCCATCGTCGCCAACATCTACTACGCGCAACCGATCATTGGTCTGATCGCACCGGACATCGGCCTCTCCGACACCATGGCCAGCTTCATCGTCTCGCTGACACAGATCGGTTATGCGCTGGGTCTGTTTTTCCTGGTGCCGCTGGGCGACCTGCTGGAAAACCGCCGACTGATGATCATCACCACCGTGGTGGCCATTGCCAGCCTGCTCGGCGCGGCGTTCACCAGTCAGCCGAATGTGTTCTTGCTGATCTCGCTGCTGGTGGGGTTCAGTTCGGTGTCGGTGCAGATCCTGATTCCGCTGGCCGCGCATCTGGCGCCGGAAGAGTCCCGGGGTCGGGTGGTCGGCGGGATCATGGGTGGCTTGCTGTTGGGCATTCTGCTGGCAAGACCGGTTTCGAGCGTGGTGGCTGACCATTTCGGCTGGCGCGCGATGTTCATGATTGCTGCGGCGTTGATGGCAGCGATCAGCGTGGTGCTGGCGCTGACCGTGCCCAAGCGTCAACCGGATCACAGCGCCACATACGGCCAACTGATTGGCTCATTGTGGACATTGCTGCGCCAGCAACCGGTGCTGCGCCAGCGGGCGTTTTATCAGGGTTGCATGTTCGCCACCTTCAGCCTGTTCTGGACCGCCGTGCCGTTGGAGCTGGCGCGTAACCATGGCCTGTCGCAGAGCGAGATCGCGATCTTCGCCCTGGTCGGCGCCATCGGTGCCATCGCCGCGCCGATCAGCGGACGCCTGGCGGACGCCGGCCACACCCGCATCGCCTCGCTGCTGGCCATGCTGTTCGCCAGCCTGAGCTTCTTGCCCGCCTTCATCCACCCGGCCTACAGCGTCATCGGCCTGGCCGTGACCGGCGTGGTACTGGATTTCTGCGTGCAGATGAACATGGTCCTCGGCCAACGTGCGGTCTACTCGCTGGACGCCAAAAGCCGTGGTCGCCTGAATGCGCTGTACATGACCAGCATCTTCATCGGCGGCGCCTTCGGCTCGTCGGTCGCCAGTGCGGTATATGAGCACGGCGGCTGGTTGTGGATCGTAATTGTCGGCAGCGCCTTCCCGCTGCTGGCGCTGGTGCGGTTTTTGAGTGCTTCGCAACGTGGTTCTTTGGCAACTGTGTAGGCATTCAGGTTCGCTCGCACAGGTTGCTCACCGGGCCTGTGGGAGCGATGACGCTTAATACCGAACCAGCTTCTCCATCGCCGCATCCGCCAGAAACGAAGACCGGCTTTTGACATTGTGTTCACGCACATAGCGATCGATGCGCTGGATCACATAGCCTGGCAACGTCACGTTGACCTTCTCGGTCTTGCCCATGTACGGCGAGATATCCAGCTCAAGCATGCCCCAGCCCATGTCGGCAAACTGCGGGTTATTGCGATGGGTCGCTGCCGACGTCGGCATGGGAATCGATTCGCCGTCTGCCGCCATCTCCTGCAGCATGAGATGGGCGACTTCAACGGCTGCGTTGTAAGCGTCCTCGAAGGTATCCCCAGCCGTGACGGCGCCGGGAATGTCGGGTATCTGAATACCGATGGCGGTGTCGTCATCACCCCATTCGATGCAGATCGGATATTGCATTATGGATCTCCCTTGCAGCTGGCTGGCGGGTGGTACAACCCGGCACGCCTCCTGATGCTTTTGACCGTCCCCAGCGGCAAATCCTTTTTCGGGTGGGGAACGGGAATGGTGTACGGGTTGTAACGATGCCTGAAGATGTGATGACTGCCGGTGACTCGATCCAGCGTCCAGCCTGCCTCCTCCAGCTCCTTGATCAATAGCCTGCTTTGCACCTACCGCCTCCTTGCTCCGGCCGAATAAAAGTAACCCTAGAGTTATCTTTACTCAAGCACATGAATCTGCAGAACGACGTTCGGTTGTTTTACCGCATGTGATTGAATGGACGCGGATTACACTCAGCACCCTATTCCCTGTGGGAGCGGGCTTGCTCGCGAAGGCGTCGGATCAGCCAATACATGTGCTGAATGTCAGACCGCTTTCGCGAGCAAGCCCGCTCCCACAAGGGGACTACGACAACTTTCAGATTTGCAGGAAGACTGATGGACCGCCTCGCCGCCATGGAAACCTTCGTCTACGTGGTCGAAACCGGCTCCTTTTCCGCGGCCGCCCGACGCTTGAATATCGGCCAGCCCGCCGTGTCGAAAACCATCGCTCAGCTGGAAAAACGCTTGGCTGTGAGCCTGTTGCTGCGCTCGACTCGCGGCCTGACCCCGACCGAAGCCGGACTGGCGTTTTTCGAGCGGGCCAGACGCGCCATCGACGAAGCCAACGAAGCCGATAACGCCGCCCGTGGCAGCGCCAGCGGTTTAAGCGGCAACCTGCGGATCAGCGCGGCGGTGACTTTCGGCCGCCTGCACGTCGTGCCGCAACTGGGTCCGTTTCTCGATCAGCACCCGCAATTGAACATCGACCTGATGCTCGATGACCGCAATATCAATCTGGTCGAAGAAGGTATCGATGTCGCCCTGCGCATGGGCCCGCTCAGCGACTCTGGTCTCACCGCGCGCAAGATCGCCGACTGTCGCCGCGTAGTGCTCGGCAGCCCGGCCTACTTCGCCTGCCACGGCGAGCCGAGCTGCCCTGCCGATTTGGATAAGCACCAAGGCATCGTCTACAACCTCAGCGGCGGCGCCACCTGGACCTTCACTCAGGGCAGCGAACAACAGACGCAAACCCTCACCGGCCGCCTGCGGGTCAGCGCCGCCGAGGGTTTGCGTGCAGCCGTGCTGGCCGATCAGGGCCTGACCATCGCCTCGCAATGGATGTTCGCTCCGGAGCTGGCAAGCGGCGCGGTCAGGGCGGTGTTGAGTGACTGGGTATTGCCGGATCAGGACTTGTGGGCGGTGTTTCCCACGGGGCGGATGGTCAGTGCGAAGGCGCGGGTGTTTGTGGATTATGTGCAAGGGTTGTTGACCAGCGAACTTTGAAAACAGCAGATCAAAAGATCGCAGGCTTCGCCAGCTCCTACAGGGACATCATCAATGCCCGGCAACACACAAAAAAACGGCGATCCAGAGATCGCCGTTTTTCATTACTGCCCGAACTGTTTGCCCAACCCCGGCGGCACGCCGTGGATGTCGGTGTCTTCCCACGGGCCGTTGGGGCTGATTGAGCGGGTCCAGCCGTTGTTCCAGCGGAAGTAGGTGCGCTGGCGGTAGAAGGTGTTGGGCTGGTCGTCGAGGACGTAGACGCCGAGCTTCTGGTCCCAGTGGCTGTTGCCGCCCGGTGGCGGGGCGAAGCTGGCCGAGGTGCGCGGGACTGGCTTGGACGGTTTGGCCGGGATGCTTTTTCCGGGTGTCGGCGAGGTCGACGGGGTCGGGCTCGGTTGTGACGGCGGGATGGGTGGCAGGTTGGTGGTCGGTTCAGGTCGGTGCACCGCACATGCGCTCATGCTCAAGGCCAATGTAATGACGGTGATGCGGGCGAGGCTGTGCATGGCGGTGCTTTCCTGTGGGTTCCGGGGTTATTGGTCCGGGCTGTCGATGGTCAGTGTTTGCGGCGCGGTGGTGCTGCTGGCCAGCGGGCCGCTGCGACCCACCCACTCCCCGGCGGTCGGTTGACCGGCGCGAGAGATGCGCGCAACCAGTTGGACTTCAGGAAAGTTCGACAGTTTCAACTGCGGCATCATCGCGTCGGCATCGCCCAGTTCGACAGTGACCGGCAGATCGGCCACGGTCAGACGCTTGGCCGCCAACGGTGCCGGTGGGCCGGAAACGGCGCGGGCGAAGATGAACACGCTGTCGCCCGGTTGCACCTTGCCTTTGAGTTCGCTGGCCAGATCGACACGCACCTTGAGCAGTGCGGCAACCTTGGCAGCCGGTGCGGCGGCGACCTTGCCGCCGCTGGCTTCAAGCCGTTCAGTGGCGCGGTTGATGCCGCCCTGCAGGGCTTCGCGGGACTTGTCGTTCTCTGGCAATTGCGCCAGCAGGCGATTCCAATAGTCGATGGCTTGCTGATAACGCTCGCCTTCGAACGCGGCGATGCCGAGCAGACCGAGGCTGGTGACTTCTTTCGGGTCGGCTTTCAGCGCTTCATCGGTCAGGGCCTGGATCTTGTCCGACCACTTTTTACCGTCGGCAAAATACTGCGCCTGTGCCCACTGGCCGAGCAGTTCCGGCTGGCGACCGGCAAGGTTGGCGGCGCGCTCGAACATCTTCGCCGCGTCCGCCGGACGATCTTGGGCCATGTAGGTGCGCCCGAGGAAGTACAGGCCTTCCGCCGAATCCGGTTGCGCCGCAACAGCACGCTCCAGACGCCGGGTCATCTCTTCCATCGACTGCGGTGCCTGGGCGAATTCGCGGGTCAGTTCGACTTTATCGGCAGCACCGAAATGCAGGTACAGACCCAGGCCCAACACCGGCACCAGCACCGCTGCCAACAACGGCAACGGCTTGCCCAGTTTCGACACACGCGGTGCGGCAACGCCCTCGGTATCGGCGAGCAGCTCACGCGCTGCTTCCGCACGACCGCTGTCCATTTGCGCGGCATCGAGTACGCCTTCAGCCTGCTGCGCTTGCAGCTCCGCGACGCGTTCCTGATACAGCGCGACGTTCAGGGCAGTCCGATCCTCTTCACGCTGGGCGCGACGGCCACGCAAAACCGGAATCAGCAGAAAACTCAGGGCGACCAGAAGCAACAGCCCTGCGGCAAGCCAGAAATCAATCATTCTTGGTTTTTATCCAACAGTTGGTCGAGGCGCTGACGTTCTTCGGTGGACAGCGATGACGGGGTTTCGGCGCGCTGACCGCGACGACGGCGCACGATCAGCACAATCACCACCAGACCGCCAAGCAACAGCCCGGCCGGGCCGAACCACAGCAGTGCAGTCTTGGCGTTGAGCGCCGGTTTGTAGCGGACGAAATCACCGTAGCGATCAACCATGAAATCGATGATCTGCTGATTGTCCTTGCCCTCGCCGAGCATGCGGAAAATCTCTTTGCGCAGATCTGCGGCAATCGGTGCGTTGGAGTCGGCGATGTCCTGGTTCTGGCACTTGGGGCAGCGCAGTTCCTTGGTCAACTCGCGGAAACGCTCGCGATCGCCTTCCTTGGCGAACTCGTAGGTGTCAATCGCGGCGTGGGCCACACCGGCCAGACTCAAACCCAAGACCACGGCAGCCATAAAACGCTTCATGGCTTGGCCTCATCGACCAGTGCCTGATATTTGGCTGCGAGTTTTTCGCGCCAGACCTGTTCGTCGATCACCCCGACGTACTTGTCGCGGATGATGCCCTTGGCGTCGATGAAGAAGGTTTCCGGCGCGCCGTACACGCCGAGGTTCAGACCCAGCGAACCTTCGTCGTCACGGATGTCCAGCAGGTACGGGTTGTGGAATTCGGCCAGCCACTTCAACGCATCGGCGTTGGTGTCCTTGTAGTTGATGCCGTAGATCACCACGCCACGCTCGGCCAGTTTGTTCAGTACCGGGTGCTCGACCCGGCAGGAAATGCACCAGGTGCCCCAGACGTTGACCAGTGCCGGTTTGCCGAGGATGTCGGCCTTGGTCAGGGTCTTGTCGCCCTGCACATTCGGCAGGCTGAATTCCGGGAAGGGCTTGTTGATCATCGCCGACGGCAGTTCCGCCGGATCGAGGTACAGACCGCGATAAAGAAACACCGCCACCAGCAGGAAAATCGCCAGGGGTACCAGCATCAACCAACGTCTCATGCAGCCGCTCCTTGCAGGCCGAGGGCTTCACGCACCCGGGCTTTGACCTTGACTCGATAACGCCGATCCAGCGCCGCCAGCAATCCGCCCAGACCGGTCAGCAGACCACCAAACCAGATCCAGCGCACGAACGGTTTGACGTGAACCCGCACCGCCCACGCGCCGTTTTCCAGCGGCTCGCCCAAGGCGACATAGAGATCGCGAGTGAAACCGGCGTCGATCCCGGCCTCGGTCATCATCGAACTCTGCACCGTGTACAGGCGTTTTTCCGGGTGCAGCACGCTGACTTCCTTGCCGTCGCGGATCACCCGGATGGTGCCCTTGTCGGAGGTGAAGTTCGGCCCTTCAAAGTGCTTGGCGCCTTCGAAGACGAAGTGATAACCGGCCAGGTCCATCGACTCGCCCGGCGCCAGACGCAGGTCGCGTTCGGCACTGTTCTGGCTCGACAGCACCACACCGAGGGCGCACACGGCGATGCCCAGGTGCGCGATCTGCATGCCCCAGTAGCTGCGAGTCAGGCTTGGCAGACCTTTGATCAGGCCCTTGTGGCGAGTCTTGTCGAAGATGTCGCGCACACCGGCGAGCAACACCCACGCGGCGAGCAGGAACGTCGCGATCACCGCCCAGTTGAAATCGCCGTAAGCGACACCAGCCACCACGGCCAATGCGACGCTGCCGAGCAGCACCGGGGTCAGCATGTTCGCCAGCCACTTCACCGGGGTGTCTTTCCAGCGCACGATCACGCCGACCGCCATCACCAGCATCAGCAACGCCATCAGCGGGATGAACAGCGCGTTGAAATACGGCGGGCCGACCGAGAGCTTGGCGCCGCTGATCGCATCGAGAATCAGCGGATACAGGGTGCCGAGCAGAATCATCGACGCCGCTACCACCAGCACCAGGTTGTTGCCCAGCAACAGGGTTTCACGCGACCACAGGTTGAAGCCGACCTGGCTCTTGACCACCGGCGCGCGCAACGCAAACAGCGTCAGCGAACCACCGACCACGAACAGCAGGAAGATCAGAATGAACACGCCACGCTCAGGGTCGGAGGCAAACGCGTGCACCGAGGTCAGCACGCCGGAGCGCACGAGGAAGGTACCGAGCAGGCTCAACGAAAATGCAGCAATCGCCAGCAACACCGTCCAGCTCTTGAACACCCCACGTTTTTCCGTGACGGCCAGCGAGTGGATCAACGCGGTGCCGACCAGCCATGGCATGAACGAGGCGTTTTCCACCGGGTCCCAGAACCACCAGCCGCCCCAGCCGAGTTCGTAGTAAGCCCACCACGAACCGAGGGTGATGCCGATGCCGAGAAAGGCCCAGGCGACAATCGTCCACGGCCGCGACCAGCGCGCCCAAGCAGCATCAAGACGACCACCGAGCAGTGCGGCAATGGCGAAGGCGAACGCCACCGAGAAGCCGACGTACCCCATATAAAGCATCGGAGGATGCACGATCAGGCCGATGTCTTGCAGCAGCGGATTGAGGTCACGACCATCCGCCGGAATCTGCGGCAGGATCCGCGAAAACGGGTTGGAGGTGAGGATCAGAAACAGCAGGAAACCGGTGCTGATCATGCCCATCACCGCCAGCACGCGGGCGAGCATGACTTGCGGCAACTGCCGGGAGAACACCGATACGGCGAAGGTCCAGCCACCGAGGATCAACGCCCACAGCAGCAGCGACCCTTCGTGGGCGCCCCATACCGCGCTGAACTTGTAGTACCACGGCAAGGCGCTGTTGGAGTTCATCGCCACGTAACCGACCGAAAAATCGTCGGTCATGAACGCGTAGGTCAGGCAACCGAAGGCAAACAGCAGGAACGCAAACTGGCCCCACGCCGCCGGCTGGGCCAGGCCCATCCACAGACGGTCGCCGCGCCATGCACCGAGCAGCGGCACCACGGCCTGCACCAGCGCGAAACACAGCGCCAGAATCATCGCCAGATGGCCGAGTTCGGGAATAAACAGTGCAGACGTCATCAATCAACCCTCCTTCGCTGGGGTCGGTGCCGATTGACCGCTGTCTTTCAGCGCTTTGGTCACTTCCGGCGGCATGTACTTCTCGTCGTGCTTGGCCAGCACTTCATCGGCCACCACCACGCCGTCGGCGTTGAGTTTGCCCAGGGCGACAATGCCCTGCCCTTCGCGGAACAGATCCGGGAGGATCCCGCGATAGGTGATGGTCACGGCTTTGTTGAAGTCGGTGACAACGAATTTGACGTCCAGCGAGTCCGGCGAACGCTGCAGCGAGCCCTTCTCGACCATGCCGCCGGCGCGGATGCGCGTGTCGTGCGGCGCTTCACCGTTGGCGATCTGGGTCGGCGTGTAAAACAGGTTGATGTTTTCCTGCAGGGCGCTGAGGGCCAGGCCGACGGCAGCGCCGACCCCGACCAGGATCGCCAGAATGAGGGTCAGACGTTTTTTGCGCAGCGGATTCACTTGCCGTTCTCCCGGCGCAGACGACGCGCCTCTTGTTGCAGATAGCGCTTGCGGGCCGCAATCGGTGCGACCACGTTGAGGATCAGCACCGCCAGACAGATGCCGTAGGCCGACCAGACGTACAGGCCGTGGTGGCCCATGGCGAGAAAGTCGCCAAATGAAGCGAAACTCATCGCGCGGCCTCCAGGCTGTTCTGCACTTCTTCTTTGACCCAACTGGCGCGGGCTTCGCGCTTGAGCACTTCAAGGCGCATGCGCAGCAACAGCACGGCACCGAAGAAGCAGTAGAACCCCAGCACCGTCAGCAACAGCGGCAGCCACATTTCAGCGGGCATCGCCGGTTTTTCCGTGAGGGTGAAGGTCGCGCCCTGGTGCAGGGTGTTCCACCACTCCACCGAGTACTTGATGATCGGGATGTTGATCACCCCGACAATCGCCAGTACTGCGCAGGCCTTGGCGGCGCTGTCGCGGTTGCTGATGGCGTTGCCCAGCGCGATCACGCCGAAATACAGGAACAGCAGAATCAGCATCGACGTCAGCCGCGCATCCCAGACCCACCACGAGCCCCAGGTCGGCTTGCCCCAGATCGCGCCGGTGACCAGCGCCACGGCGGTCATCCACGCACCAATCGGCGCCGCGCATTGCAGGGCGACGTCGGCCAGTTTCATTTTCCACACCAGCCCGACCACACCGCACACCGCGAGCATCACGTAGATCGACTGCGCCAGCATCGCCGCCGGCACGTGAATATAGATGATGCGAAAGCTGTTGCCCTGCTGATAATCCGGCGGCGCGAAGGCCAGGCCCCAGACGACGCCGATGCTGATCAGCAGCAACGCTGCGATGCTCAACCACGGCAGGAACTTGCTGCTGATGCCGTAGAACCACTTGGGCGAGCCGAGCTTGTGAAACCAGGTCCAGTTCATACTGTTTCCATCACGGTGCCGCTCATCGATGTGGGCGGTCTCAGGGTCTTTGCTGGTTAAATTTTAACCAGACCTCATTATTCGCCGACGCTGATCTTCAGGCCAGCCGCTATTGCAAAAGGTGTCAGGGTGATCGCCAGGGCGGTCAGGCTACCCAGCCACAGCAGATACCCGGTCGCCGGCATGCCTTGCAAGGCGGCCTGCAAGGCGCCACTGCCAAGGATCAACACCGGGATGTACAACGGCAGAATCAGCAACGCCAGCAACAGGCCGCCGCGTTTCAGACCGACCGTCAGCGCCGCGCCCACCGCGCCGAGCAAGCTCAGCACCGGGGTACCCAGCAGCAAAGACAACAGCAACACTGGCAGGCAGGCAACCGGCAGACCGAGCATCAACGCCAGCAACGGCGAGAGCAGAACCAGTGCGAGTCCCGAGAACAGCCAGTGTGCCAGTACCTTGGCCAGCACCAGCAGGGGCAGCGGGTGCGGCGAAAGGACCCACTGTTCCAGAGAGCCATCTTCGAAATCACTGCGAAACAATCCGTCCAGCGAAAGCAGGACCGACAACAGCGCGGCCACCCAGACTAACCCCGGGGACAGGTTTTGCAAGACTTGAGTTTCCGGGCCGACGGCCAGCGGGAACAATGCGATGACGATGGCGAAGAAAATCAGCGGATTGGCCAGTTCTGCCGGGCGGCGAAACAGCAGGCGGGACTCACGGGCAACCAGCAGGCCGAACACACTCATACTGCCCAGTTCCCCAGATCGATATCGCGATAACCGGCCGGCATCCGGCTCAGCGTGTGGTGGGTGGTCAGCACCACCAGACCGCCGCGTTCACAGTGCCCGGCCAGGTGCTCTTCAAGTTGCGCCACGCCCTGTTTGTCGAGCGCGGTGAACGGCTCGTCGAGAATCCACAGCGGCGGGCTGTCCAGATACAGCCGCGCCAGCGCCACGCGGCGTTGCTGACCGGCGGACAGGGTGTGACAGGGAACATCTTCGAAACCGCGCAATCCTACGGCTGCCAGCGCCTGCCAGATTGCCTCGCGTTCAGCCGGCCGATGCAGGGCGCAGAGCCAGGACAGGTTCTCTTCCGGGGTCAGCAGGTCCTTGATCCCGGCGGCGTGGCCGATCCACAACAGGTTGCGCGCCAGTTCGCTCGGTTGTGCTGTCAAAGGCTGACCGTTGAGCAGCACCTGACCGCTGGTCGGCTGCATCAACCCGGACAACAGGCGCAGCAGGCTGGTCTTGCCGCTGCCGTTGGGGCCGCTGATCTGCACCATATCGCCACTGGCCAGTCTTAATTCGAAATTTTCGAAGAGCAGCCGCAGGTCTCGCTCGCAGGCAAGGGCAACGGTTTGCAGGACAGGACTGGTCAAGGGATCACGGGCCTTATACGGTTCAAGTCGGCTCTGGCGCGGCCGTTAAAGAGATGCAGGATAAATGCAATGACGGTGCGAACCAGAGAGCTGGATCAAACAATTGCTATGTTTTCTGAACGAAGCGCAAGACGCGCGGCATTATACATGGCGTGCCTTACTCCCAAGAGCGCAATTTCCTCAGGTTGTGTCCGCGTATGACAGGCGAAATGAACATCCTCCCGCTTCCGCCCACCACCCCGGCGAACACGCGTCCGCTGGTGATGAGCGGTGAGTTGCTCAAGCTGCTGACCCCGGTCGAAGGCTTGATCGGTGCCGGGCAAAGCGCTCAGGCCGAGGTGTTGTCACTCAAGCAGGCGGATCAGACCTTTCAACTGTTGCTCAAGGTCACCGTCGACGGCGGCCGCCAGACCACCGTGCAAGCCAGCAGCAACCTGCCGTTGCCGACCGGCACCAACCTGGCGGTTACTCAGCCATCGGCGGGCAATCTGGCAATCACCGTGCAGCAGGCCATCGCCAGCAGCGTCGCCGCCCTCACCCGCATCGACACCGCGCAGTTGCCGGTCGGCACACTGCTGCAAGGCAAGGTGCTGACCTCGCAGACACTGCCGCAAGTGCCGGGACAGCCGACGGTGTACCGCTCGCTGGTGAGCCTGCTCAACACCGCACAGAGCGGCGCCACACTGGACATCGACAGCCCGACGCCGCTGCGCATCGGCACCCTGCTTTCGGCACTGGTCGAAGACTCGCAAACCCTCAAGTTCGTGCCGCTGAGCAGCCGTCAGGAGCAATTGGCGGTGAGCCAGCAACTGCTCGGCCAACAGAGTCGCCAAGGCTCGCTGGACGGTTTGCTCAATGCTTTGCAAAACCTGCCGAGCGACGATGATCAGACCTCGCAGGATCTGCGCGCTGCCGTCACGCGCCTGCTCGCCAACCTGCCCGACCTGCAGCAGATGAGCAGCGCCAAAGGCGTGGCCCTGGCCCTGGCCAACAGTGGCGCCTTCCTCGAAGCCAAATTGCTGACCGGACAGAATCCGGCGCTGACCCCGGACATGAAAGCCGATCTGCTCAAACTGATCGCGCAACTGTCCCCGGGTGTGCCGGGCAATGCCAGTTTCAATGCGATCATTGCTGCCAACACCCTGGCGCAAGCGCTGCCGAGTTTCGTGCGCAACGCCCTCGGCACCCTCGGCCAGGTCAGCGCCAAACCCGTGCCGAGCAGTTTCCCGCTGCCCGACCGCCTGCTGCAAAGCCAGGACGGCGAAGGCGATCTGGAACATCTGCTGCGCCTCGCTGCAGCCGCCGTGTCGCGCCTGCAAAGCCATCAGTTGTCGAGTCTGGAACAGACCGGGGTCACCGATGACGGCCGCCTGCTCAGCACCTGGCAGTTGGAAATCCCCATGCGTAACCTGCAGGACATCGTGCCGTTGCAGGTCAAGTTCCAGCGCGAAGAAGCGCCGGAAAGAGAACCGCAACCCAACGAACGCCGCGACGAGCGCGAGCCCAAACAGCAACTGTGGCGCGTCGATATGGCGTTCGATATGGAGCCGTTGGGGCCGATGCAAATTCAGGCGCAGCTGATTGCCGGCAGCCTGTCGAGCCAGCTGTGGGCCGAGCGCCCGTACACCGCCGACCTGATCGAAACCAACCTGTTCGCGCTGCGCCAGCGCCTGCTCGATCGCGGGCTGAACGTCGGTGATCTCGACTGCCACCTCGGCACCCCGCCGCAAGGCAATCAAACCCGTCTCGAACACCGCTGGGTCGACGAAACCGCATGAACGATTCCACTGCTCCACGCCAGGCCATCGCCCTCAAATACGACGGCAACCACGCCCCGACCCTCACCGCCAAGGGCGACGAGGAACTGGCCGAAGAAATCCTGCGCATTGCCCGCGACTGTGAAGTGCCGATCTATGAAAACGCCGAGCTGGTGCGGCTGTTGGCGCGGATGGAGCTGGGCGACAGCATCCCCGAAGAGCTGTACCGCACGATTGCCGAGATCATCGCGTTTGCGTGGAATCTGAAGGGAAAATTCCCCGAGGGACAGGATCCGGATGCGCCGATGGTCGAGAAGGACGTTACCGCGCGCGGGAATGATTATTAAGCCTTGAAAGCAAAAGATCGCAGCCTTCGGCAGCTCCTACAGGGAAGCGCGTTCCAATGTAGGAGCTGCCGCAGGCTGCGATCTTTTGATCTTCAGCTTCTGTGCAACTTGCGCATCAACTCCGCCTCAGCCTGGGTCAAACCGCAGGACTGAGTCAGCTCATCGACGCTCGCGCCCATGCCCACCAGTTTCGCCGCCTGGGCGAACGACAGGCTAGATGGGTCGCGCTGCTCCAGCGCAACTATCTTGTCCGGCAACGGGCCGACGACCGAGCGCAGCTCGTGCAGGGCTTCGCCCATGCGCACGTTGCCGTTCTGATAGTCGTCGACACGCTTGGCCAGGTCTTTGATGCGCTGATCACGCAGCGCGTCGCCCTGGGCCTGTTGCGCCGCGATTACGCGCTGCGCCTTGATGTACGCCAGAAACATTGCCAGCGTGCCTGCCCAGAAGAGGAACAGGACAATGACCGCCACCTCGAGAATCAATCAGATGCTCTCCAGTTCCGACCATTCTTCTTCGCTCATCATCTTGTCCAGCTCGACCAGGATCAGCAACTCGTTGTTCTTGTTGCACACGCCTTGGATGAACTTGGCCGATTCTTCATTGCCGACGTTCGGCGCGGTCTCGATTTCCGACTGACGCAGGTAAACCACTTCGGCCACGCTGTCGACCATGATCCCGACCACTTGCTTGTCGGCTTCGATGATGACGATACGGGTGTTGTCACTGATCTCGCCGCTGTTCAGGCCGAAGCGCTGACGGGTGTCGATCACGGTGACCACATTACCGCGCAGGTTGATGATGCCCAGCACGTAGCTTGGCGCACCCGGTACCGGAGCGATTTCGGTGTACCGCAGGACTTCCTGAACGCGCATCACGTTGATGCCGTAGGTTTCGTTGTCCAGCTTGAAGGTCACCCATTGCAGGATCGGATCTTCAGAACCTTTTGCATTCGTCGCCTGACTACTCATACCCTGACCCCTCGAAAAAACCGCACTGGGCGGTGTGTGTTCTGTGTGGAGGCATTGAAAAATGCCATCGCCTGATTGTTATGTCGGCTGCTATGTCGATTTATGTAGCGGCTTGTGGCCGCCCATGTGCTTTGCCCCGCCGCTGGCGATCAACTCGGCCAGCGCGGCTACATCAAGTAATGCACACATGTGCTCGATCACCGTGCCGGCGAGCCATGGCCGCTGACCCCGGTGACTTCTCCATTTGATTTCATTCGGATCCAGACGCAACGAACGGCTGACCTGATGCACCGCCAGGCCCCATTCGTAACCTTGTACCGAAATCACGTACTGCAGGCCCTGACGGAAGTCATCGCGATAGCGATCCGGCATGACCCAACGCGCCGTGTCCAAGACTTTCAGATTGCCGGCCTGGCTCGGCAGAATCCCGAGGAACCATTCCGGCTGCCCGAACAGCGGCGTCAACTCGTGGCCGGCCAGCGAATAGATTGAGCCCAGGCACACCAGCGGCACCGCCAGCGTCAGCCCGGCAACATCGAACAACAGGCACTCGAACGCTTCGGCAGCCCAGGCCGGACGGCCATTGGTGTCCACCGGAGGTGGCGTGTTGCTTGGCGGCAGGTGAACTTCCACCACCGGCGGCACCAGCGTCTGCTCGACGGGTGCCGGCGCAACTGGCGCAGGTTCGGCCACGACCGGTTCCGGCGCGGTTTTCAGCAATTGGGTTTGCAGCAGCGGTGCGAGTGTCGAAACCGGCGCGCGTGGCGGCTCGGCTTCTTCGATCAACGCCACTGGCGCCTTGGCGATCGGTGCGGCGGCAGGCGCGACAACCGGGGCGGCAGGTTTGGCGGCTTTCGCATCACGCGCCTGCTCTTCCAGTACCGCAGCCTGAAACTCATCCAGCGCCGCAGCACTTTCGGCCACCTCGACCGGCGCCTCGACCGGCATTTCCACTGGCGGCAACTCGTCAGGGATTTCCTGCAGCAAGCTGTCCAGATAGGACTGCAACGCCAGTTGCGGACGCGACGTCAGTTTGATCGGCCGATTCATGCTCAAGCCACCTGCGGAACAAGTTGCTGCGCCAGCAGATGCTTGAGCAACGCGCGGTACGCCAGCACGCCACGACTCTTGCCGTCGAACTGCGAAGGCGTGACCCCGGCCCGGCTGGCATCACGCAGACGGGTATCGACCGGGATGTAACCCTGCCAGATCTCTTCCGGAAACTTGTCGCGCAGCACGCGCAAGGTGCCCAGCGACGCCTGGGTGCGGCGGTCGAACAGGGTCGGCACGATGCTGAACGGCAGCGCCTGTTTGCGCGAGCGGTTGATCATCGCCAAGGTGTTGACCATGCGCTCCAGACCTTTGACGGCCAGGTGCTCGGTCTGCACCGGGATCACCAGTTGCTGGCTCGCGGCCAGGGCGTTGACCATCAACACGCCGAGCAACGGCGGGCTGTCGATGATCGCGTAATCGAAGTCCTGCCACAGCTGCGCCAGACTCTTGGCGATCACCAGGCCCAGACCGCTTTGCCCTGGCGACTGGCGCTCAAGGGTGGCCAGCGCGGTACTGGACGGCAACAGGGAAATGCGTTCGTCGCTGGTCGACAACAGCAACTGCCCGGGCAAGCCTTGCGGCACGCTGCCCTTGTGCAGAAACAGGTCGTAGTTGCTGTGTTCCAGGCTGTCGGGGTCGTAGCCGAAATAGCTGGTCATTGAGCCGTGCGGGTCGAGATCGACCACAACCACGCGCTTGCCCGCCTCCGCCAGCAATCCGGCTAAAGCGATGGAAGATGTGGTTTTACCGACACCACCCTTTTGATTGGCGACTGCCCAGACTCTCATTCGGTTCGTTCCTCCCGGCCGAGATCCTCGACCGAGACATAGCTCAGCGTATTAATGCGGGCGACGGAGAATTGACGGCACTCTCGCGTCCCGGCGTCTTGACCGGGGTCGGTGCAGTTTGTGTGCCAGCACGCTTCAATGCGGCGTCCGGTTGCGCATTGGCGGTCCCGGTACCGGTCAGACTGCGGCGCACATCGAGATTGCGCGACACCACCAGCACCACACGACGGTTTTTCGCCCGACCTTCGGCGGTGGCGTTGTTGGCCACCGGCTGAAACTCGCCGTAACCCACCGAGGCAAGACGCCCGGGGTTCACGCCCTGCATCGCCAGCATCCGTACGATGCTCGCCGAACGCGCCGAGGACAGCTCCCAGTTGGTCGGGTACTGCGCAGTGCGGATCGGCTGATCGTCGGTGAAGCCTTCGACGTGGATCGGGTTGTCGAACGGTTTGAGGATCGCCGCGACCTTGTCGATGATGTTGAAGGCGATGTCGCTCGGCATCGCGTCGCCACTGCCGAACAACAGGCTGGAGTTGAGTTCGATCTCGACCCACAACTCATTGCCGCGCACAGTCATCTGGTTGGAAGCGATCAAGTCGCCGAACGCGGCACTGATGTCATCGGCGATGCTTTTCAGCGGATCGCTGGCCCCGGCGATACCGGCGTCGACCTGCTCGCTGTCCTTGACCAGCGGCTTGGCCGGGGTGACGGTTTTCGGTCGTTCCTCACCGATCGGGATCGGCTTGAGCGAGCGATCGGAGTCAGTGAAAACCCCGATCAGCGCTTCGGAAATGACTTTGTACTTGCCTTCGTTGATCGACGAGATCGAGTACATCACCACGAAGAACGCGAACAGCAGCGTGATGAAATCCGCGTAGGACACGAGCCAGCGCTCGTGATTAACGTGTTCTTCCTGATGCCTGCGGCGAGCCATAGTCCATTACCCCCATCAATCCATGAAGCCCTGAAGCTTCAGCTCGATAGAGCGAGGGTTTTCACCTTCGGCGATCGACAAAATACCTTCCAACAACATTTCGCGATAACGCGACTGCCGCAACGCGATTGACTTGAGCTTGGCCGCCACCGGCAGCAACACCAGGTTGGCACTGGCCACGCCGTAGATGGTCGCGACGAATGCCACGGCAATGCCGCTGCCCAATTGCGTCGGATCAGCGAGGTTGCCCATCACATGGATCAGGCCCATCACCGCACCGATGATGCCGATGGTCGGCGCGTAGCCGCCCATGCTTTCGAAGACTTTGGCCGCTTCGATGTCGCGGGCTTCCTGGGTGTAGAAGTCCACTTCGAGGATGCTGCGGATCGCTTCCGGCTCGGCGCCGTCGACCAGCAGTTGCAGGCCTTTGCGCGAGTAGTTGTCCGGCTCGGCATCGGCGACGCCTTCCAGGCCGAGCAGGCCTTCCTTGCGCGCGGTGAGGCTCCAGTTGACCACGCGGTCGATGCCGCCAGCCAAGTCCACCCGTGGCGGAAACAGGATCCAGGCGAGAATCTGCATGGCGCGCTTGAAGGCGCTCATCGGCGATTGCAGCAGCGCGGCACCGATGGTGCCACCGAGGACGATCAGCGCCGCCGGGCCGTTGGCCAGCGCGCCGAGGTGGCCGCCTTCAAGGAAGTTGCCGCCGATGATGGCGACGAACGCCAGGATAATCCCGATAAGGCTTAAAACATCCATCAGATACACGCCTCGACGATGTGCTTGCCGATGTCGTCCAGGCCGTAGACCGCGTCAGCCAGATCGGCTTTGACGATGGCCATCGGCATGCCGTAGATCACGCAGCTTGCTTCGTCTTGGGCCCATACCGAGCTGCCGCCCTGCTTGAGCAGACGTGCGCCTTCACGGCCGTCGGCGCCCATGCCGGTAAGGACCACCGCCAGAACTTTGTCGCCGTAGGACTTGGCCGCCGAACCGAAGGTGATGTCCACGCACGGCTTGTAGTTCAGACGCTCGTCGCCCGGCAGGATTTTCACCGCGCCACGGCCGTCGATCATCATTTGCTTGCCACCTGGGGCCAGCAGCGCCAGGCCCGGACGCAGGATGTCGCCATCCTCGGCTTCCTTGACGCTGATGCGGCACAGCTTGTCCAGACGCTCGGCAAACGCCTTGGTGAACGCCGCGGGCATGTGCTGGATCAGCACGATCGGTGCCGGGAAGTTTGCCGGCAATTGGGTCAGCACCCGTTGCAGGGCAACCGGACCACCGGTCGAGGTGCCGATGGCGACCAGTTTGTAGGCTTTGCGTTTCGGAGCCGGCGACGAAGCGCTGGCGGCTGGCGCGCGAGCAGGTGCTGGAGCTGGAGCCGGACGCGTCGGAGCAGCAGTGCTGTGGCTGCTGAAACTCGAAGCCGCCGGGGCTGGCGCAGGCGTCGGTGCAGCGGCCGGAGCCGGCGCACTGTAGGCACTGAAACGACGGTTACTGCGCGAGATGCTGTGGACCTTCTCGCACAGCAGTTGCTTGACCTTCTCCGGGTTACGAGAAATGTCTTCGAAATTCTTCGGCAGGAAATCCACCGCACCGGCGTCCAGCGCATCCAGGGTCACCCGGGCGCCTTCGTGGGTCAGCGAGGAGAACATCAACACCGGGGTCGGGCAGCGCTGCATGATGTGCCGCACCGCCGTGATGCCATCCATCATCGGCATCTCGTAGTCCATGGTGATCACGTCCGGCTTGAGGGCCAGGGCCTGATCGATCGCCTCTTTACCGTTGGTAGCCGTGCCGACCACCTGGATGCTCGGATCCGCTGAAAGAATTTCCGAGACGCGGCGGCGGAAAAAACCCGAATCGTCCACCACCAGGACTTTGACTGCCATAAACACTCCATTAGGTGCAGCGGGACGTCGTCGCCCCGCCGCCCCGGATTCAAATACGCTTCGTCGCGTAACGCTTGAGCATGCTTGGAACATCGAGGATCAACGCGATGCGGCCGTCACCGGTGATGGTGGCGCCGGACATGCCCGGAGTGCCCTGCAGCATTTTGCCCAATGGCTTGATGACCACTTCTTCCTGGCCGACCAGTTGATCGACGACGAAGCCGATCCGCTGGGTGCCCACCGACAGGATCACCACATGGCCTTCGCGCTGCTCTTCGTGAGCGGCAGAGCTGACCAGCCAGCGCTTGAGGTAGAACAATGGCAGCGCCTTGTCCCGCACGATCACCACTTCCTGGCCATCCACCACGTTGGTGGTCGACAGGTCGAGGTGGAAGATTTCGTTGACGTTGACCAACGGGAACGCAAACGCCTGATTGCCGAGCATGACCATCAGGGTCGGCATGATCGCAAGCGTCAGCGGCACCTTGATGACGATCTTCGAGCCCTGGCCCTTGGTCGAGTAGATGTTGATCGAACCGTTGAGCTGGGAAATCTTGGTTTTCACCACGTCCATGCCGACACCGCGGCCGGACACGTCGGAGATCTCGGTCTTGGTCGAGAAACCCGGGGCGAAGATCAGGTTGTAGCACTCGGTATCGCTCAGGCGATCGGCCGCGTCCTTGTCCATCACACCGCGTTTTACCGCGATCGAACGCAGGACGTTCGGGTCCATGCCCTTGCCGTCGTCGGAGATCGACAACAGGATGTGGTCGCCTTCCTGCTCGGCGGCCAGTACCACGCGACCGCCACGGGCCTTGCCCGAAGCTTCGCGCTCTTCCGGCGACTCGATGCCATGGTCGACCGCGTTGCGCACCAAGTGGACCAGCGGGTCGGCCAAGGCCTCGACAAGGTTTTTGTCGAGGTCGGTTTCTTCACCCACCAGTTCCAGGTTGATCTCTTTCTTGAGCTGGCGCGCGAGGTCACGAACCAGACGCGGGAAGCGCCCGAAGACCTTCTTGATCGGCTGCATCCGGGTCTTCATCACCGCGGTCTGCAAGTCCGCCGTGACCACGTCGAGGTTCGACACGGCCTTGGACATGGCTTCGTCGCCGCTGTTGAGACCCAGGCGCACCAGGCGGTTACGCACCAGCACCAGTTCGCCGACCATGTTCATGATTTCGTCGAGACGCGCAGTGTCGACACGCACGGTGGTTTCGGCTTCGCTCGCCGGTTTTTCCGGCGGCGGAGCAGCGGCAGCACGGGCCGGCGCCGGTGCAGCAGCGGCGGCCGGTTTTGGCGCTTCGGCTTTCGGCTCAGGCTTGGGCGCTGCTTTCGGTGCTGCAACCGGCGCAGCCGCGGCCTTGGCGGCAGGCGCAGCCACGGTCGATGCGGTGCCCGCAGCAGCGGCGCCAACGTCGGTGAACTTGCCTTTACCGTGCAATTCGTCGAGCAGCGATTCGAATTCGTGATCGCTGATCAGGTCGCTGCCGGCAGCCGCGGCCGCCGGTGCGGCAGGCGCAGCCGGTGCCGAAGCAATAGCCGATTCCAGCGCTTCAACGGCGAAGTTGCCCTTGCCGTGCAATTGATCGAGCAGTGCTTCAAATTCGTCGTCGGTGATGTCCGAGCTGTCGCCCGCCGCCGGTGCCGCCGGAGCAGCCGCAGTCGGTGCAACGGCGTCTGGCGCGAACTGGCCTTTGCCGTGCAGTTGATCGAGCAACGACTCGAATTCGGCGTCGGTGATTTCATCGCTGGCGGCCGTATCGGCAGCCGGCGCAGGTGCAGCAGCGGCCGGGGCTTCG
Organism: Pseudomonas sp. W15Feb9B; assembly: GCF_000828175.1. Taxonomy (NCBI): domain Bacteria; kingdom Pseudomonadati; phylum Pseudomonadota; class Gammaproteobacteria; order Pseudomonadales; family Pseudomonadaceae; genus Pseudomonas; species Pseudomonas sp. W15Feb9B. Next base: position 42,155 of record NZ_JTKF01000041.1, read on the forward strand.
GCTTCAGCCTTGACGGCGTTCAGCGAATCCAGCAGCTGTTCAAATTCGTTATCGGTGATGTCGCCCGAATCGCTTGAATCACCTTCGACGACCAGTTCTTCGATCATCTCGGCAACCGGAGAAGCCGGGGCTTCGTCGGCCGATTGCGGTTCAGCCAGACGCGCCAGCGCGGCCAGCAGTTCCGGGGTGGCCGCCGTGATCGGCGCACGTTCACGGACTTCGCTGAACATGCTGTTCACCGCGTCCAGTGCTTCGAGCACCACGTCCATCAGTTCTGCATCAACGCGACGCTCACCCTTGCGCAGGATGTCGAATACGTTTTCGGCGATGTGACAGCACTCCACCAGCTCGTTGAGCTGAAGGAAGCCGGCGCCCCCTTTTACAGTGTGGAAACCGCGAAAAATTGCATTGAGCAGATCTGCGTCATCCGGGCGGCTTTCCAGCTCGACCAGTTGCTCGGACAGTTGCTCAAGAATCTCGCCGGCCTCAACCAGGAAATCCTGAAGGATCTCTTCATCGGCGCCGAAGCTCATTAATGGGGTGCTCCTACAGGTCTAAAAACCCAAAAAACCTAAAATTCCAAAACTCTAGAATCCGAGGCTGGATAACAAATCGTCCACATCGTCCTGACCGGACACAACGTCTTCTCGTTTATCGGCATGAATCTGCGGACCTTCACCCTGCGAGAGATGTTTTTGTGGATCTTTTTCTGCAAGCATCGCGGCACGGTCGTGTTCGATGCCCGCAAAACGGTCAACCTGACTGGCCATGAGGACGAGTTTGAGCAAATTGCTTTCGACTTCGGTGACCAGTTGGGTCACACGCTTGATCACCTGACCGGTGAGGTCCTGGTAATCCTGAGCCAGCAGGATGTCGTTCAGGTTGCTCGACACCGCACGGTTGTCCGTGCTGCTGCGTGACAGAAAACCGTCGACCCGGCGCGCCAGTTCGCGGAACTCTTCAGCCCCGACTTCACGACGCATGAAGCGGCCCCAATCGGTGCTCAGCGCCTGGGCTTCTTCAGCCAGGCCATTGACCACCGGGGTGGCGCTTTCCACCAGATCCATGGTGCGGTTGGCCGCGGCTTCGGTCAGCTTGACCACATAGCCCAGGCGTTCGGTGGCGTCGGTGATTTGCGACACTTCCTCGGCCTGCGGCATGTGCGGATCAATCTGGAAGTTGACGATCGCACTGTGCAGTTCGCGTGTGAGCTTGCCCACTTCCTGATACAGGCCACGGTCACGGGTCTGATTGAGCTCATGGATCAGTTGCACAGCGTCGCCGAACCTGCCTTTTTCAAGGCTCTCGACCAGTTCGACCGCGTGTTTTTTCAGGGTCGATTCGAAATCGCCCTGTGAAGATTCGTTATGCTCCATAGCTCCCCCGCGCGTTCATCAGCCGATGCGTTCGAAAATCTTCTCGATTTTTTCTTTCAGCGCCTGAGCCGTGAAAGGTTTGACCACGTAGCCGTTCACGCCGGCCTGGGCCGCTTCGATGATCTGCTCGCGCTTGGCTTCGGCAGTCACCATCAGCACGGGCAGGTGCTTGAGTTTTTCATCGGCACGCACGTGGCGCAGCAGGTCGATACCGGTCATGCCCGGCATGTTCCAGTCCGTTACCAGAAAGTCGATGCTTCCGCTGTTGAGCACCGGAATGGCAGTGGTGCCATCGTCGGCCTCGACGGTGTTGGTGAACCCCAGATCACGCAGCAGGTTCTTGATGATCCGCCGCATCGTTGAGAAGTCATCAACGATGAGGATTTTCATGTTCTTGTCCAATTCGACCTCCAAGCAGTCTTAAACGCGCCCAGCACCTGGACGCGCCATTTCAATCAATCCGGCAAAGCACTCGATGACTGTCTGGAGCACAACAGAGCAAGACCGGTGCCGTTCTTCACCGCACCAGCCTCGTTCGCAGTGTCCCCACACTGCCTTCAGCGCGCTCGCCACTCCCCCAAACGCCCCCGCAAACGGGCCGCGCACTGGCTGTGTAACTGGCTGACCCGCGATTCACTGACGCCAAGGACTTCACCGATTTCCTTGAGGTTCAGTTCTTCGTCGTAGTACAGCGCCAACACCAGTCGCTCACGCTCCGGCAAATTGGCAATCGCGTCCGCCAGCGCAGCCTGGAAGCGTTCATCTTCCAGATCGCGTGACGGCTCAAGATGAGCACTGGCGCCATCCTCGTGCAGCCCTTCGTGTTCGCCGTCCTGCAGCAGGTCGTCGAAACTGAACAGCCGGCTGCCCAGCGTGTCATTCAAAATCCCGTAGTAATCATCGAGACTCAATTGGAGTTCGGCCGCAACCTCGTGATCTTTAGCATCACGGCCGGTTTTAGCTTCAATTGAGCGAATTGCGTCGCTGACCATACGGGTGTTGCGGTGAACCGAGCGTGGTGCCCAATCCCCCTTGCGCACTTCATCGAGCATCGCGCCGCGGATCCGAATGCCCGCGTACGTTTCGAAACTGGCGCCTTTGCTGGCGTCATATTTGGTCGAGACTTCGAGCAGGCCGATCATCCCGGCCTGAATCAGGTCTTCAACCTGCACACTCGCCGGCAAGCGCGCCAGCAAGTGATAGGCAATGCGCTTGACCAGTGGCGCGTAACGCTCGATCAACTCGTACTGCGCGTCACGTGCCGATTTCTTGTAGTAGTTCATACCGCTGGCGGTCATAACACAGGCCCTGCCGTTTGCTGCACGAGGCGCTCGACGAAAAACTCAAGGTGCCCACGCGGGTTGGCAGGCAGCGGCCAGGTATCGACCTTCTGTGCGATCGCCTTGAACGCCAGCGCGCACTTGGAACGCGGAAAGGCTTCATAGACCGCTCGCTGCTTCTGCACTGCCTTGCGCACGCTTTCGTCGTACGGCACCGCGCCGACGTATTGTAAGGCGACGTCGAGAAAGCGATCCGTGACCTTGGTCAACTTGGCGAACAGATTGCGCCCTTCCTGCGGGCTCTGCGCCATGTTGGCGAGGACGCGGAAGCGGTTCATGCCGTAGTCGCGATTGAGCAGTTTGATCAGCGCGTAGGCGTCGGTGATCGAGGTCGGCTCGTCGCAGACCACCAGCAACACTTCCTGCGCCGCGCGCACGAAACTGACTACCGAGTCACCAATGCCCGCAGCGGTGTCGATCACCAGTACATCGAGATTGTCGCCGATGTCGCTGAAGGCCTGAATCAGACCGGCATGTTGCGCCGGGCTCAGGTGCACCATGCTTTGGGTGCCGGAAGCGGCCGGTACGATGCGGATCCCGCCGGGGCCCTGCAACAGCACGTCGCGCAGCTCGCAGCGGCCTTCGATCACATCGGCCAGCGTGCGTTTGGGGGTCAGTCCCAGCAGAACGTCGACGTTCGCCAGCCCCAGGTCAGCGTCCAGCAGCATGACCCGACGGCCAAGCTCTGCCAGCGCCAGAGACAAGTTCACTGACACGTTAGTCTTGCCGACGCCACCTTTGCCGCCGGTCACCGCGATCACCTGTACGGGATGCATGCTGCCCATGTTATTTCTTTACCTTGTCTTGCATAGACGGAGGCCACATTACTGGCTGCGCGTTCACAACCGGAACAATGCATGGCAGACCATCGATGTAGGTACAAAAACTGTTCATTACCTCAGCCAACCTGCTTGGTCGGGCTGTGGTAGATATCAGCGAACATGTCAGCCATGGCTTCTTCGCTGGGTTCTTCCTGCATTTGCACGCTGACGGCGCGGCTGACCAGCTGATGACGGCGCGGCAGATGCAGATCATCCGGAATCCGTGGGCCATCGGTCAGGTACGCGACCGGCAGTTCATGACTGATCGCCAGGCTCAACACTTCGCCAAGGCTGGCCGTCTCATCCAGTTTAGTCAGGATGCAGCCGGCAAGCCCGCAACGCTTGTAACTGTGATAAGCGGCGGTTAGAACCTGTTTCTGGCTGGTGGTTGCCAGCACCAGATAATTTTTTGAACGGATGCCACGCCCGGCCAGACTTTCCAGCTGCATGCGCAGCGCCGGATCGCTGGCCTGCAGGCCGGCGGTATCGATCAGCACCACGCGTTTGCGCAGCAGAGGGTCCAGCGCCTGAACCAGCGATTGGCCCGGATCGACGTGGGTCACCGGCACGTTGAGAATCCGCCCCAGGGTCTTGAGTTGCTCCTGCGCACCGATGCGGAAGCTGTCCATGCTGACCAGCGCCACATTCTGCGCGCCGTACTTGAGCACGTAGCGCGCAGCGAGTTTGGCCAGGGTGGTGGTCTTGCCCATGCCGGCCGGGCCGACCATGGCAATCACTCCACCCTCTTCCAGCGGCTCGACTTCCGGTACGGCAATCATCCGCGCCAGGTGCGCGAGCAGCATGCGCCAGGCCTGACGCGGTTCTTCGATGTCGGTGATCATCGCCAGCAGGTCGCGCGACAACGGCCCGGACAGACCGATGCGCTGCAGGCGGCGATACAGATTGGCTTGCGCCGGACGGCTGCCTTGCAGCTGGTTCCAGGCCAGGGTGCCGAGCTGCACTTCCATCAGCTCACGCAGACTGTTCAATTCGAAACGCATCGAATCCAGCGCACGCGGATCGACACCCGCCGATGCTGGAGCAGCTGCCGGCGCCGGACGCGCCGGGGCGGCGTAGGTCGGTTCGCTCAACGGCTCGGCAGCGGTCAGTGGCAGGCCGGCCGTCAACGGCAGCCCGGCAAAGATCTGGCGATTGCTATTGCCATCGGCTTCGCCACGCAGGCTCAGTTCGGCCTGAGCGGTGACGATGCGCGACTGGGTCTTGCGCAGTTCGTCCTCGAGTTCCATGTTCGGAACCCGTGGCGCCAGCGCCGACAACTTGTAATCCAGCGCCGCCGTCAGCTCGACGCCGCCGGCAATGCGGCGGTTGCCAATGATGGCGGCATCAGCGCCCAGCTCATCACGAACCAGCTTCATGGCCTGACGCATATCGGCGGCGAAAAAACGCTTAACTTGCATAAACCACTACCTCAGCCGTTGGGCCCTACTGTCGCAACGATGGTCACTTGCTTGTTGTCCGGAATTTCCTGGTAGGCCAACACGTGCAGCCCCGGGACGGCGAGGCGACCGAAACGCGAGAGCATCGCGCGGATCGGGCCTGCTACCAACAGGATCACCGGTTGACCTTGCATTTCCTGGCGCTGCGCCGCTTCGATGAGCGAACGCTGCAGCTTCTCGGCCATGCTTGGCTCCAGCAGAACGCCCTCTTCCGAGCCTTGTCCTGCCTTCTGCAGACTATTGAGCAATATTTGTTCCAACCTTGGTTCCAAGGTGATCACAGGCAGCTCGGAGTCAGTGCCTACAATGCTTTGGACGATGGCGCGGGATACGCCGACGCGTACGGCGGCCACCAAAGCGGCGGTATCTTGACTCTTGGCGGCGTTGTTGGCGATGGCTTCGGCAATGCTGCGGATGTCGCGTACCGGCACGTGTTCGGCCAGCAATGCCTGCAGCACCTTGAGCAATTGCGACAGCGACACCACACCTGGCACCAGCTCTTCAGCCAGTTTCGGCGAGCTTTTGGCCAGCAATTGCATGAGTTGCTGCACTTCTTCGTGGCCGATCAGCTCACTGGAGTGTTTGTACAGAATCTGGTTCAAGTGCGTCGCGACCACGGTACTGGCGTCGACCACGGTGTACCCGAGCGATTGCGCCTGCGCGCGCTGGCTGACTTCGATCCACACCGCCTCCAGGCCGAAAGCCGGATCTTTGGCGGTAATGCCGTTGAGCGTGCCGTAGACCTGCCCCGGGTTGATCGCCAGTTCGCGATCCGGGTAGATTTCGGCTTCGGCCAGGATCACGCCCATCAGGGTCAGGCGGTAGGCACTCGGCGCCAGATCGAGGTTGTCACGGATGTGCACGGTCGGCATCAGGAAGCCCAGGTCCTGCGAGAGCTTCTTGCGCACGCCCTTGATCCGCGCCAGCAACTGCCCGCCCTGATTGCGATCCACCAGCGGGATCAAGCGATAGCCGACTTCCAGGCCGATCATGTCGATCGGCGTCACGTCATCCCAGCCCAGCTCCTTGGTCTCCATGGCGCGGGCCGGCGACGGCAGCAGTTCCTGCTGACGCTGAACCTCTTGCAGGGCCTGGACCTTGGCGACGTTCTGTTTTTTCCAGAACAAGTAAGCACCACCGGCAGCCAGTGCGGCCATGCTCAGAAACGAGAAATGCGGCATGCCCGGAACAAGCCCCATGACCGCCATCAGACCCGCCGCCACTGCCAATGCTTTGGGCGAAGCGAACATCTGCCGGTTGATCTGCTTGCCCATGTCTTCCGAACCGGAAGCACGGGTCACCATGATCGCTGCCGCTGTCGATAACAACAGTGATGGCAATTGCGCCACCAAACCGTCACCGATGGTCAGCAAGGCGTACACCTTGCCGGCGTCGGCAAAGTTCATGTTGTGCTGGAAGATACCGACCGCCATGCCGCCGATGAGGTTGATGAACAGGATCAGCAGACCGGCAATGGCGTCACCACGCACGAATTTGCTGGCACCGTCCATCGAACCGTAGAACTCAGCCTCTTGCGCGACTTCCTGACGGCGCGCCTTGGCCTGGTTCTGGTCGATCAGACCGGCGTTGAGGTCGGCGTCGATCGCCATTTGTTTGCCGGGCATTGCGTCGAGGGTAAAGCGCGCGCTCACCTCGGAAATCCGCCCGGCACCCTTGGTCACCACGACGAAGTTGATGATCATCAGGATCGCGAACACCACGATACCGACCACGTAGTTACCGCCGATCACCACTTCACCGAAGGCCTGGATCACCTTGCCGGCGGCGGCGTGGCCGTCCTGACCGTGGAGCATCACCACCCGCGTCGAGGCCACGTTCAACGCCAGCCGCAGCAGCGTCGCCACCAGCAGAATCGTCGGGAACACCGCGAAATCCAGCGGCCGCAACGCGTACACGCAGACCAGCAGGACGACAATCGACAAGGCGATGTTGAAGGTGAAGAACACGTCCAGCAGGAACGGCGGCACCGGCAGCATCATCATGGCCAGCATGACCAGCAGCAACAACGGCACGCCCAGATTGCCTCGACTGAGGTCGGCAACATTCGAGCGAGCAGTGTTGAATAACTGAGAGCGATCCACCGGTTTTCCCCGTTCCTTTAAAGCAAACTTTTGACGCCCGAAGCAGGCGCACGGCGGCTACTGCAAGAAGCCTTCCAACTTTTGCCGGGGATTGAAACAGAAGGGTTTATCGGGAAGATTTCGGCGTCTGGACTGACGCTTTCGCGAGCACGCCCGCTCCCACAGTCGATCTTCAGTGAATACAGAACAGGTGTATCACACAGCTCCTGCGGGAGCGGGCTTGCTCGCGAAGGGGGCCAGCAGCGACATCAAAGAATAAGCAGCCGCAGCCAGACGGCTTATGCGCTTTGGAGTCGGGCTCTGTATGGATCGGTCGCTGCATAACCTGTGATCTTACAATGCTGGTTACTGCGCGATCAGAATCTGCTTGGGCGAAATTTCACCGAAGCCTAGCTGCTTGCTATCGATGTACCGCGTCCCCCGAAATAGTTGCTCTCCGTCGATCTCGACAAAGTCCTCGTCCATGTACATGAGCACAACCCTGGTCTGTGGCGCTCGAATCTGTGGAACCTCCATGTGGCCCTCCATCAGATTGAGCGCCCAATGAAATTGCATAACCGGCAGATCACCAATTTCAATCTGGCGCCTGCCCTCCAACGCCCGGAAATCTCGGTGCGCAGTGATCCGTAACTTGGGCCCGACCGCCTCGAACTGCGGCTTGCCATAACGTACCTCCAAATCACGCCCCGTCGCCCATTTATCCATGTAGTTTCGTGGCGAGGTGAACAGCCTGAACAACGCCTGATTATCGCGAATGTCTTCTTCAGTTCCGAACAGATAGTTGTAGGCGTAGTGGTAAGCCAGACCGTCGAGCTCAGGCCTGATGGCGTTGACCGGGTTATCCAGATAACCCGGGATAAAAACGTGAGCCATGTGCACAAAGTGGGTAAAGTCCAGTTCCAGCTCGAAGGTGACTTCGTATCGGATCGACCTTTCCTTCAGGTTTTCCTCCAACCTCCCTGAAACATATTCCACATTCATCCCTTCAAGTTTTTTGTAGATTCGGTCCGCCATGATCGTGCGCTCTTTGCCCAGGGATTATTCCCAAGTGCATGGCAGCGCAGTTGCGAGATGACGTCTACTGTCAGATCTGACAGGTCATCACCACCATCCGTCTGAAAACCCCATCCACCTGTCAGACCTGACAGTAGAACACCGATTCCTTGAATGCTCTGATTCGACGACCCGAATCTATCGGGCACTTCACTGGACAGGAGCTGACCATGGAAAAGCTGACAATCGATGAATCATTGCTGTCACTGGTTGCGTGGCATTTCAGGAACGAGGATACCCCTCCCCCGAACCCACCTGCAGGTGCATTCGCGACAAGAACCGCTACCGGGGGACGAAAGCCGTACACTTATCACTCGAGCAACAACACTGTTGTCGACATCGACAAAGATACTGGAAAGGTAATTTCCCGCGGAAACGGAGGCGCAACAATCACGGTGACGGACAGCGACAGACAGACGGCCAGTTACCCTGTGCAAGCTTCAAGTGTGCATTATGTTTTTGGCACAGGAATCTTCGGCACCTATACAAGCTGCGCTGATGCCGCCACTGCGCAGGGGGGCAGCATACCGTCACTGGCAGAATGGCGGTCTTACAGGGACAACTATCAGGGCGCTGACCAGCCAGATGAATGGTGCTGGACCTCCACCCGTGCTGATAAAGAACGGCGCTGGGCTATCAACCCCAAAAGCGGTGAAGAGAAGCAATTACTGGATATCGCGATTGGCGGAGGGACCGCGAACGGCTTTGGGATGAGGCTGGCACCCACCCTGTAAACAAGTCACAACCCTCCTTATCATTTTGTCGTACTGACAAGGAGGGTTGTGACTGGATTCGATCTCCCAAACGAGCCCATTACCGTCGCAGCTGACACACGTCAGGCATCACGGCGCAAATCCGGCGGGATTGGCAATGTTCGAGCAAGCACTGCTCGTTGATTGAAAGCGCTCCACCGGTTTGCCCCGAACCTTGAAAGCATACGTTTCGTTTAGCAGCGATGGCTGACGGCTCCATTTCTCAAGGAGCTTCACCATGATCAAACCAACACCCAACCCACCCGAAACCGACCCCACCTCCCCCTACGAATCCCTCGATTCGAAAAAGCTCCACGATGCCGCCGACCGCGCGCTCGACCACTACCTTTGTGCGCCCGGATCCACCCCACCGCCGCGCAGAACCCGCAGGATGTACGCCGTGACCGCCGACTTCAAAAACGAAGAACTGCTGGCCGATGCCTGCGAAACACTCGCCTCAGCCAGAACCATCGCCAATGAATTCGCCCACCTCATACCGGCCTCGCAGCGACGAACGCTATTGGGGATCGCGCAACTGATCATGCTGGGAGAGCTGGCGGTGAATCGGGCGCTGGATAATCTGGAGTTGGCAGGCTAAGAAGACAGGCAAGAACCTGTGGTGAGGGGATTCATCCCCGATCGGCTGTGCAGCAGTCGTAGATCCTGAGCTCGCGGTATTCCTGAAAGATCGCAGTGACAGGTTTTAGGGCCGCTGCGCAGCCCATCGGGGATGAATCCCCTCACCACAATGACCTCGGCAAGAGCGGGGCAATCATTGGGTCGAGCATAAAAAATCGCCGCCCCGCTGCTGGGCATCGCACAGCTGATCATGCCCGGCGCGCTGGCGGTGTATCGCGCGCTGGATAATCTGGAACTTCGACTAAGGTCGGTAATGTTCGAGCGTGCGCTGTTGATTGACTGAGAGCGATCTACCAGTTTCTCCGCTCCTTTAAAATAAAGTTTTGACGCATGAAGCAGACGCAGAACGGCTACCGCAAGAAGCCTTCAAACTTTTCCAGAGAACGGAATACGCGTTGTTTTTCGGTGAATCGAGCCCAAGCGGTGATGGATTGCTCTTGCGCGGCCACCACGCCGAAAGTGGTAGCAACGTGGCACAAGTGATTCACCTGTGCCACGCTACAGAAGGTCTGGAGCAATAACATTCTGGAGCAATAACATAATGGCGGATAGAACGGAGTAACCACCGGGCGCTTCTGCTCATGGATTCAACCGTACATAGCCCAGATATCACCATTGTCCTTCTGGGTTGAGAGCGCTCGAACAGCATCTATTGGTATTTCAACGTCACGAACAAGCGACCAACTGCGAGCGTCATATACAGAAACGAAACTTTCCTCATAATTGTAGCAATAAACCAGTTCCCCATCAGCACTGAGAGTCAGCGACCTCACATGCATCTCAACTGTTTTCTTTACACCGTTGCTTACCGTATCGATAACAGTGATGCTGTCACCACCAAATGCGTAAAGTTCCTGGCCATTGGGGCTCAGTGCCAGATTCCACGGTGATTCTGCTGGTATATGCCTGACATTACCGTTGCTTGTATTGACAGCAAATACCCCTTGCGCCTCGCCACGCACCCCTAGGCAGCCAACGTAGACTTCATCTCTGAGTGGATTTAAAGCGATCGAAACTGCAACATTACCTACAGCGATTCTATTAACGACCTCCTGCGATTCTGCATTGACAAAAATCAGAGAACTTTTAACCAATCCTTCGTCCAGACCTACAACAAAAAGTTGCTTCGCATCATGACTTACTACCAGGCCGCGAACCGTGCCAACATAGGCTCCCATCTCCAACCTGTCCGATTCAACGTCGAGAATATAAATGTTTTCTTTAAACCCAGAGGCCAAATACAACAGTTTCTCGCTGGCACTAAAACCTCCAAGATACATATCTTCAGGACTGTAACGCTGGACAATCTTGCGCGTCTCAAGATCAATTTTATTAACCGATTTAGCGCTAGCAAACATGAATTTGCCGTCGGGACTGAACAACGTTTGCCTAAACCCTGGAGTAAAACGAAACACGTCATCGGCAATTTTCTGAGTACTTACACACGTCTCAAAACTCACATCAATGCTTGCATAAATGTGATCCTCTCCCGCATCCACCTCGAATCCTAGATGGGAAAGCGGCATGGTTTTCACCCGCAGGGAAGCTTGATGTGGGCTTTGCCGCAAGCCAACTCCCTTCTGCTCTACCTGATAGCAAAGCACGTGAACACCGTGAGGAAGCAGGTCGCCCCCCACTGAAAATCTGATGCCTGTGCCTGCCTCCCCGGACTTCAGTGTGTGAGTGGCAATTACTTTACCGTCCAGTACTAACTGAACTTCGCTGCCCACCTTCGCAAGTTTATCGCGCACTAAAACGCTCACCCCTTCACCCGGGTAAAAACCTCGTCTAGCAGCGCGGAGGTTTAGCGAGTCGGCTTGATTTTTCGTCCGTTGTTTACCTTGAACTTCAATGGAGAGGGCAGACGTTGCATCATCAATGATTACGCTCATGAGAAAACTCCTGTCGTTAGAGGAATGCCCATGAAGCGCCCACTGATGCATGGCCACAACTGTCAGACCTGACAGGTAAGTGTCGAAATCCGACAGACGGACAGCGCTTGATAGGCAACCAGGCACTGACGACTGGTTTCGTTTGACGTTACAGAAGGCGTACACCAACTGTGCGGCGCCAACGAGCAAGCAAACCGCAAATGTATAGCAGAGAAATGTGGCAGCTCAGTAGACTCTAGGAGTCTTCAACCATGATTAAACCAACAGCCACCCCCCCCCGCAACCGACACCACCGCCCCCCTACGAATCCTTCAATTCAAAAAAACTCCACGAAGCCGCCGACCGTGCCCTCGACTACTACCTCTGCCCGCCCGGCGCCACGCCGATTCAACGTAAAACCCGCTCGATGTACGCCGTGACCGCCGACTTCAAAAACGAAGAACTGCCGGCCGATGCCTGCGAAACACGCGCCTCAGCCAGAACCATCGCCAATGATTTCGCCCACCTCATACCGGCGTCGCAGCGCAGGACGCTGCTGGGCATCGCACAACTGATCATGCTCGGGGAGCTGGCGGTGAATCGGGCGCTGGATAATCTGGAATTGCCGGGCTAAGAAGGCAGGCAAAAACCTGTGGCGAGGGAGCTTGTCGAATCGTCACACCGTCCCGCTCGGCTGCGCAGCAGTCGTAAAACCCTGAACTCGGGGTATTTCTGAAAGATTGCAGTGACAGGTATTGGGTCTGCTGCGCAGCCCAGCGGGAGCAAGCTCCCTCACCACAATGACTGCGGCAAGAGCCGAAGTTTCATTGGGTCAGGTGGGGAGCTGGCGGTGAGTCGAGCGCTGAATAATCTGGAATTGCCGGGCTAAGAGGACAAGCAAGCCCTGTGGCGAGGGAGCTTGCTCCCGCTCGGCTGCGCAGCAGTCGTAAAACCTGAGCTCGCAGTATTTCTGAAAGATTGAAGTCCGGGGCCGCTGCGCAGCCGATCGGGGCGGTGCGACGTCTCGCTAAACCCCCTCACCACAATGACCGGAGCGGCAGAAGACTGCGATCTTTTGACGTTGAGGGATCAGTCAACCTCAACCCGCCAATATAGCGACGAGCCCTGATTGATATCGCAAGCTGCCAACCTCCCCTCCGGTCGTTGTGAATGGTGCAGGTCCTGCTAAGTAATTGAGAGCGACCCACCGTTTTCCCAGATTCTTTTAGAGCATTTTTTTGGCGGCCGGAGCGGGCGCACGGCGGCTATGCCAAGCAACCTTCCTACTGTTGCATCGGGTGCAATCTTTCGCCTTTAGTCGTCACTTTGATCACCGTTCGTCGCCACCTGTCAGATCTGACAGGTGCGCAATTCCTCCAATCCGCGCTCAATAACTCCATCACCCAGCCCTCCTGACCGGAGTTCGCCAAATGTCCAGCCAAGCAGACCCTACCCCTCAAGCCCTCAGACCTCCGTATTTTCCGGCGCTGGTCAGCCTCAGCCCTGCCGAACACTATAACGGCGGCGTCCCCATCAGAGCCGTGGAAGGCGATCTGCAAGGCATCATCCCCGCCTGGCTGACCATGTCCATTGGTGATCATGCCGAAGTGTTCTGGGGTAATGACAGTGCAGCGGTTTGGAGCAAATCCATCGAGAACGACGCCGAGCTCAACCAGGATGTTGCTTTCACCATTGCCAAGGACCACGTGCTTGAGGGGGATGCCACGCCAGTCTTCTACCGGATCACGCGCAAGAACCAGACCCCGGAGGACTCGACCCCCGTCATGACCTTGCTGGTCAAACTCACCCGTCCCGGCGAGTACGATGACATTCCCGGCGATGACGGCCACTCCGATCTCAAGTTCTCCCTCTCCCATGACGAGGTCGATGAGACCCTGTCGCCCAGCGGGGTGACGATGCACATCGTGCCCTACCGCAACCTCGCCCGATACGACCGCATTCTCGCCCGCTGGGGCAGCCAGCAAGTGGTGCATGTCGTTACGCCCCAGCAGGCCCAGGACCCGATCGGCCACCCGATCGAGGTCGTTTTCAGCCGTGCCGTTATCGAGGCGGCAGGAGACGGAGCGCGCGTGGCGGTGGCTTATCAGGTCATTGATCGCTGCGGCAACTACCCGGACGAGCGTGCGCCGTGGTCGGCGACGCGTCATCTATTAGTCGACCTGGAGGGCAATCGGCTGGACGAACCGCAGGTGCTGGTCAGCGGCATTCCAACCAATAGCATCGACCTCGATCAGCTCGGGGACGACGATGTGAACACCCGCGTGTACATCACCAAGGACGATTTTGCGGTGGGCGACAAGGTGCTCCTGACCTGGATCGGTACCCCGGCGCAAGGCTCGCAGATCATCGTCGGACCGCTGGAAAAAGAGGTGTTGTACGTGCCCTTCCAGCTCGATTTCACCATCCCCAACGCCGCCGTCAAAGCCATCGCCAAAGGCGCCGCCTCGGTCGGCTATGTGCGCCGTCGCAGCGGTGAAAGCGACCTTCCTTCGAAAAATGTCAGTGTCACGGTGATTGGCGACATCAGCCAGTTGGCCGCCCCTACCGTCGACGAAGCACCCGGCGGGACGTTGCCACCAGAAACCACGTGGGCAACCGTCAACATCCCTTGGTATCCCGGGCGCAATAGCAGTGACCTGATCAACTTGATCTGGTGGGCCCGGACGCCCGGCAACGACACCGTTTATTACGAAGATCCCCGTCCGGTCGGCAACGTAGCGGACAATCAGCCCGTCCTGCGCAGTGTGAGCAATGCCGAAATCCAGCGCTTCAATGGCCTGAACGTCAAGGTCTATTACATCGTCACCAACAGCGAAACGGGGCTGTTGAGCGTCCGCGAGTCGCTGCCGTTCATGATGCAGGTCGGCGTGCCCTTGCCGGCGTTCGACCGGCCGGAAGTCGAGGGCGCAGATGCCAACGACGTGCTCGACCCGGACAACGTGCCACCCACCGGCGCCACGCTGGTGGTGCCGTACCTCGGCACCCAGGACAAGGATCGCGTGAACTACCGTTGGCGCGGCTCCGCCAGCGGCGGCAGCATCAGTGATCATGTCGACCTGATCCCCGCCACCGCCGGCCGGCCGGTACGCATCACCGTGGATAAAAAATACGTGACCGCCAACCTCAACGGCACGGTGGTCGCGGATTACAGCATTCAGCGCGGCAACGTGCCGCTGGGGCAATCCCGGGAATTGACATTGCGCATCGGCACGGCGCTGACCGAGCTACCGCCACCGTTTCTTGTAGCACCGGCCATCGATCCGATTGATGTCCTGGCCTACCCGAACGGCGTGACGGTGCGCATCGAATTCCTTGAAGCATTGAGCGGCGACAAGGGACGCCTGGTGGAGGTCAATCCACCAGCAGGCTCGCCGCAGTTTCCACTGGTGGAGTTCAACAGCAACAAACGGGTGAACACGGTGTTGAGCCAGACGTTTCTCGCGGCAAGGCAAGGCAAGGAGATAAAGCTGCACTGGAATTTGAATCGCAATGGAGGGCAGGCAGGAAAGTCAGGTCTATTGGAAGTGAACATATTGAAGATTGCAGATGAGGACGCACGACTCCCTACTCCCTTCATCAATCGCGCCTCCGGCGACAATCTTGACGTAACGAAGCTAGAGCCAACAGACACAATATCTGTCACCCCCTGGCCGCACATCCCTGGCGAATTAATCTCGTTAGTACTGGAAGGGGAATATTTTGACGGCACTGATTTCGAATCGGAGCTGGTCAAAAACGAACCAACCACACCTCCCGGCTTCAGCACTCTTCTGCCGCTTGAAGAATTAAAAAAACTAAAAAACAACAGCAACCTCAACATTAAATTTAATACATCCACCGACACTTCAGGCGACTTGATAACAACCAAGTTCCCAGAGAGGAATTACAAAATACAAAACGCGATACTTGAAGAAAACTTCGATGAGGTACCGATTCAATCAATTGGCTTTAACGGAACAATCGAAACCCCAGCCATGACAATCAAATTATTATCCACCGCCGCGACACTAGAAATCGCAAAACTGGACACACTCAAGCCGCCGCAACCGAAACCTCCTGAACAGGAGGGGAAAATGTACCAGAATGTTTTATATCTATGGTCAACTTCAGCTGCCAAAATCCTAATAACATTTAAAAAACCCTATTCATCGATTAGTTTTTGGTACAACCAGACAAAGTCGACTACCAAAGTAACTTTTTTTGGACCCAACAGACTTCTCCTTGGCACACAAAACTTTAAAAGTAATGAGGTACCCTCGCAGCTGGACAATATGATTGCCACTTATTCCGAAATAGTAGAAATGGAAATCTCAGGAGCAAATGACGCTTATTTATTAGACTGCTTCACATTCAAACTGTAGATAAAGATAGCAGACAGAGAAGGGTGATATTGCATCCAGAGAGTCACCCGATCTTCTGCGTATTAAGTGGAGGAGTTTAAAAGACACCTCCAGACACGCCTCCAAGGCTACACATCCTTGCGCCATTGCCTATAGCTACGCCAGAATCCGCCGGCTTGTGCGCCTTAGGGGCGGGTTCTATTGTGGGTAGGTCGCTGACAAATCAGCGATCGGGTCTCGCAGCCCGCTGATTTCTAAACGGACAACTTCCGTCCTCGTTTTATGGCGGCTGTACGTGGGAGACCTTTGGGTCTGCCGGTTCTAGAGTCCCGGTCTGCGACCCGCGTATAGCTGCCACCTCCCTTTCGTATCGCAGCGAAATGTGGCAGCTCCGTCGACTCTAGGAGCTTCACCATGATCAAACCAACACCCAACCCACCCGAAACCGACACCACCGCCCCATACGAATCCTTCAATTCAAAAAAACTCCACGAAGCCGCCGACCGTGCCCTCGACCACTACCTCTGCCCGCCCGGCGCCACGCCGATTCAACGTAAAACCCGCTCGATGTACGCCGTGACCGCCGACTTCAAAAACGAAGAACTGCTGGCCGATGCCTGCGAAACACTCGCCTCAGCCAGAACCATCGCCAATGACTTCGCCCACCTCATACCGGCCTCGCAGCGACGAACGCTATTGGGGATCGCGCAATTGATCATGCTCGGCGAACTGGCGGTGAATCGGGCGCTGGATAATCTGGAGTTGGCAGGCTAAGAAGGCAGGCAAGAACCTGTGGCGAGGGGATTCATCCCCTCACCACAATGACGGCGACAGGCGCCGAAATATCATTGGGTCGGGCATAAAAAAACCGCCGCCTCGTCAAACCGGAGCGGCGTTTTTTATCACAGTGACGTCAGGAATCGCGGCGCAAATCCGGCGGGATCGGCAAATCGTCCTTGAGTGGATCCGGGCGCTTGCCCTTGCCGGCGCGGTACTGACGGATCTGGTAGACGTAGGCCAGCACCTGGGCGACCGCCAGATAGAGGCCGCCGGGGATTTCCTGTTCCAGCTCGGTGGAGTAGTAGATCGAGCGTGCCAGCCCCGGCGATTCGAGGAGCATGACGTTGTTGGCGACGGCGATTTCGCGGATCTTCAGCGCGAGGAAATCGCTGCCCTTGGCCAGCAACACCGGCGCGCCGCCCTTCTCCGAGTCGTACTTGAGCGCCACGGCGTAGTGGGTCGGGTTGGTGATGACCACGTCGGCGTCGGGAATCGCCGCCATCATCCGCCGCTGCGACATCTCGCGCTGGGTCTGGCGGATGCGCTGTTTGACCTCTGGCCGGCCTTCCTGATCCTTGTGCTCGTCGCGCACTTCCTGCTTGGTCATCAGCAGTTTCTTGTGGCTTTCCCAGAGCTGCACCGGCACGTCGACCGCCGCGATGATGATCAGCCCGCAGGCCAGCCACAGCGAACTCCAGCCCACCAGCGTCACGCTGTGAATGATTGCCTGCTCAAGCGGTTCATGGGCGATCCGCAGGAAGTCATCGATGTCGGCCGACAACACCATCAGTGCCACAAACAGCGTGATGATGAACTTGGCCAATGCCTTGACCAGTTCGATCACGGCCTTCATCGAGAACATGCGCTTGAGGCCCGCACCCGGATTCATCCGGCTGAATTTCGGCGCCATGGAGCCGGCGGCGAACAGCCAGCCGCCGAGGGAGATCGGCCCGATCAATGCGGCCAGCAACAGCGTGATCATGACCGGCTGGATCGCTATCAGGGCGATCTTGCCCGAGACCAGCAGGAAGGTGCCCATGGATTTCTCGTCCATGATCACTTCCCGCGAAAGGTTGAAATTGAGGCGCATCAGGTCCATCAATTCCTGCGCCAGCATGCCGCCAAAGATCAGCAGGCCACCAGCGCCGGCGAGCATCACCGCCAGGGTGTTGAGCTCTTTGGAACGGGCAATCTCACCCTTCTCACGGGAGTCCTTTTTGCGTTTCTCCGTGGGGTCTTCTGTTTTGTCCTGACCGCTTTCGCTCTCAGCCATGCCTCAGCGCGCCCGTGCCAGTTCGCGTAGCAACTGCAGGGCCTCGGAGGCCAGCGGTTGATACTGATTGAGGATGTCCGCCAGACCGACCCAGACAATGAACAGACCCAGCACCAGGGTCAGCGGAAAACCGATGGAGAAAATGTTCAGTTGCGGCGCGGCGCGGGTCATCACGCCGAACGCAATGTTGACCACCAGCAGCGCCGTGACCGCCGGCAACACCAGCAACAACGCCGCCCCGAGCACCCAACCGAGTTTGCCGGCCAGTTCCCAATACTGCGCCGTCATCAAGCCGCCGCCGACCGGCAGCGTGGTGAAGCTCTCGGTGAGCACTTCGAAGACCACCAGATGGCCATTCATCGACAGGAACAACAACGTCACCAGCATGGTGAAGAACTGGCCGATGACCGCCACCGAAACGCCGTTGGCCGGGTCGACCATCGAGGCGAAGCCCATACCCATCTGGATCGCGACAATCTGCCCGGCCACGGCAAACGCCTGGAAAAACAGTTGCAGGGAAAACCCCAGCACCGCGCCGACCAGAATCTGCTCGGCAATCAGCAACCAGCCACTGAGCGCCAGCGGACTGACCTCCGGCATCGGCGGCAACCCCGGGGCAATGCACACGGTAATGGCCACGGCGAAATACAACCGCACGCGGCGTGACACCAGGGTGGTGCCAAACACCGGCATGACCATCAGCATCGAGGCGACGCGAAACAGTGGCAACATGAACGACGCCACCCAGGTACTGATCTGGGTGTCAGTCAGCTGAAGCAGCGATTGCATGGCTCAGCCGATGACCATCGGGATGTTTTTGTAGAGCTGGATGATGTATTCCATGAACGTCTGCACGATCCATGGACCACCCACAATCAGCGTCACCAGCATCACCAACAGACGCGGCAGGAAACTCAGGGTCTGTTCGTTGATCTGCGTCGCGGCCTGAAACATCGCCACCAACAAGCCGACCAACAGACTCGGCACCACCAGAATCGCGACCATCAAGGTGGTCAGCCACAGCGCTTCACGAAAGATATCGACCGCCACTTCCGGCGTCATGGCGAAACACCTCCGAAGCTGCTGGCCAGAGTGCCGATGATCAGCGCCCAGCCATCCACCAGCACGAACAGCATGATCTTGAACGGCAGCGAAATGATCAGCGGCGAGAGCATCATCATACCCATCGCCATCAACACGCTCGCGACCACCAGGTCGATGATCAGGAACGGGATGAAGATCATGAAGCCGATCTGGAATGCGGTCTTCAGCTCAGAGGTGACGAACGCCGGTACCAGAATGGTCAGCGGCGCCTGATCCGGGGTAGCGATGTCGGTGCGCTTGGACAGACGCATGAACAGCTCCAGATCGCTGGTGCGGGTCTGCGCGAGCATGAAGTCCTTGATCGGTACCTGAGCCTTTTCCACCGCTTGCTGCGCGGTGAGCTTTTCCGCCAGGTACGGCTGCAGCGCATCGTTGTTCACCCGGTCGAACACCGGGGCCATGATAAACATGGTCAGGAACAGCGCCATGCCGGTGAGGATCTGGTTCGACGGCGTCTGCTGCAGACCGAGGGCCTGACGCAAGATCGAGAAGACGATAATGATCCGGGTAAAACTGGTCATCAGAATCACGGCCGCCGGAATGAAGCTCAGCGCCGTCATGATCAGCAGGATCTGCAGGCTGACCGAGTATTCCTGCGCGCCGTCGGCGTTGGTGCCCAGCGTGATCGCCGGGATCGACAACGGATCGGCGGCGAATGCCAGTGGCGCGGCCAGCATCAGGGCCAGCGTCAAGACGATGCGGAGCGCAGCCATTACTTCTTATCCTTCTGATCCTTGCCGAGAATCTTCAGCAGATGCTGGGCAAATTCCGGGGTCGCTTTTTCGCTACTGCTCGGCACTTGCACCGGTTCTTTGAGCACGTGCAGCGCGGTGATGGTGCCAGGGCTGAGGCCCAACAGAATTTGCTCGTTGCCGACCTGCACCAGCATCAACCGGTCACGCGGACCGAGGGCGCGCGAGCCGATCAGTTCGATCACCTGGCCCTTGCCCGCCGGCCCGGCCTGCTGCACCCGGCGCAGCAGCCAGGCGAGGAAGAAGATCAACCCCAGCACCAGCAACAGACCGAACACCAGTTGCGTCAGTTGCCCGGCCACGCCGCTGCTGACCATCGGCGCGGTGGCAGCAGGCACGGTGGTCGCCGTCGACGGCTCGGCGGCCAGCACGCTCAATGGCAGTGCCAGCAAAGCCCAGAGAAACCGTTTCACTCAGCGCAGCTTCTTGATGCGTTCGCTTGGGCTGATCACGTCGGTCAGGCGGATGCCGAACTTCTCGTTGACCACCACCACTTCGCCGTGCGCGATCAGGGTGCCGTTGACCAGTACGTCCAGCGGCTCGCCGGCCAGACGATCGAGCTCGATCACCGAACCCTGGTTCAGTTGCAGCAGGTTGCGGATGTTGATGTCAGTGCTGCCCACTTCCATCGAGATCGACACCGGGATGTCGAGGATCACGTCCAGGTTCGGACCGTCCAGGGTCACTGGATCGTTGTTCTTCGGCACGCTGCCGAACTCTTCCATCGGCAGACGGTTGGAGCTTGCAGCGCCAGCGTCGGCGGCCAGCAGCGCGTCGATGTCGGCCTGGCTGCCATCACCGGTCTCTTCCAGGGCCGCAGCCCATTCGTCGGCCAGTGCCTGATCGTCCTGGGCGTTCATTTCGTCGTTCATCATTTGTCCTCGGCGGGCAACAATTCAGTTAAATGCGTGGGGGTGAGAGCGGCGCTTCAGCGCCGCTCGATCGGCTCGATCACCTGCAACGCGAGGTTGCCTTTGTGCGAGCCCATCTTGACCTTGAAGGCCGGTACGCCGTTGGCGCGCATGATCATGTCTTCCGGCATTTCGACCGGGATCACATCGCCCGGCTGCATGTGCAGGATGTCGCGCAGCTTCAACTGACGGCGGGCCACGGTGGCGCCAATCGGCACATCGACATCGAGCACGTCCTGACGCAGGGCGTTGACCCAGCGCTCGTCCTGATCGTCGAGGTCCGACTGGAAACCGGCGTCGAGCATTTCGCGCACCGGTTCGATCATCGAGTACGGCATGGTCACGTGCAGGTCACCGCCACCGCCGTCGAGTTCGATGTGGAAGGTGGAGACCACAATCGCTTCGCTCGGGCCGACGATGTTGGCCATGGCCGGGTTCACTTCCGAGTTGATGTACTCGAAATTGACTTCCATGATCGCCTGCCAGGCTTCCTTCAGATCGACGAAGGCCTGCTCCAGCACCATGCGCACCACGCGCAGTTCGGTCGGGGTGAATTCCCGCCCTTCGATCTTGGCGTGACGGCCATCGCCGCCGAAGAAGTTGTCCACCAGCTTGAACACCAGTTTGGCGTCGAGGATGAACAGCGCGGTACCACGCAACGGTTTGATCTTGACCAGGTTGAGGCTGGTCGGCACGTACAGCGAGTGCACGTATTCGCCGAACTTCATCACCTGTACGCCACCGACGGCAACGTCCGCCGAGCGGCGCAGCATGTTGAACATGCTGATGCGGGTGTAACGGGCAAAACGCTCGTTGATCATTTCCAGGGTCGGCATGCGTCCACGGACGATGCGATCCTGGCTGGTCAGGTCGTAGCTTTTGACACTGCCGGGTTCGGCAGCGTTATCGGTCTGTACCAGACCATCGTCGACGCCATGCAACAGCGCGTCGATTTCATCCTGGGACAGCAGATCCTGCACGGCCATGTCGTGTTCCTACTGCAGTACGAAATTAGTGAAAAGCAACTGTTCGATCACCACTTTGCCCAGCTCTTTCTGCGCCACTTCCTGGACGCTGGCTGTGGCCTTCTGGCGCAGCATCTCCTGGCCGACCGGGGTCGCCAGTGTGGCGAAATCCTGACCGGAGAAGAGCATCACCAGGTTGTTGCGGATCACCGGCATGTGCACTTTGAGCGCGTCCAGATCAGCCTGGTTACGCGCCAGCATGGTGATGCTCACCTGCATGTAGCGCTGACGGCCGTTCTGGTTGTAGTTGGCGACAAACGCCGGCGCCATCGGCTCGAAAATCGCCGGCTGCTTGCCGACCGGCGCGGTCTCGGCCGCGGCGGCAGGCTTGCTCTGAGCGCTGTGCATGAAGTACCAGGTCGCGCCCACGGACACACCGATCGCCAGCAGCAGAGCCACCACGATCAGGATGATCATCTTGAGTTTGCCTTTGGTCGCGGGGTCTTTTACAGCTGCTGCTTCGCTCTTCGCCATGCCAATAATCCGTCACTAATCGGGTTTTCACAGTCGCACGGCAAGGCAAGAGCAAGTGTTATGCCAGAAGTGTCGGAGGAGATTGGAAGGCACCGCAAAACAACTGTGGGAGCGAGCTTGCTCGCGAAGGCGGTGTGACAGACAACTTCAGAGTTGAATGTTTAACCGCTTTCGCGAGCAAGCTTGCTCCCACGGGGGATACAGCGTTGTGTCAGGCGTAATAGTCGACGGCGCTGCTGCCGATCACGCTGGTGGTTTGCGCAGCGGCTTCAGCCACCGCCGCCGGCGTCAGTTCTTCGTCCGCCGAATCCAGACGTCCGCCAGCAGCGCTGGTGCGGCCGCTCTGACCGTGCTGCGCCTGTTCCTGACCCTGCTGACCCTGCCAGCCACGACTCTGGTCGGAGACGTTGACGTCAACCTGGCCCATGCCCTGCTGGGTGAACATGTCACGCAGGCGATGCATCTGACCATCGAGCGCTTCACGCACGCTTGGATGCGCGCTCATGAAGGTCACTTGGGTCTGCTGGTCCGGAACCATGTTCACCCGAATATCCAGACGCCCCAGTTCTGCCGGCTGCAATTGAATATCCGCCGCCTTCAGGTTGGCGCTGGACAGGTACATGACGCGGTTGACGATTTCTTCGGTCCAGCCGATCTGGTGCATGGCGATCGGTTGATTCACCGGCACCGCGTTCGCGGTTTTCGGCGTAGCCGCCTGAGTCAGCGCCGCCAGACGGTTGGCGAAATCATCGACTCGAGTGTCGCTGGTGGCAGACTTGAGATCTTTCAGGCCATCGTCGATCAGACCGCTGAAGGCTTTCTCGCCGCTTTGACTGGTGCTGTCCTTGTCGGCCTGTACGTCGAGCATGCTGGCCATGCCGGCAGCGAAGTTCTGCGCCGCAGTCAATTCACCGTCGGCCTGAGTCTGGGCCGGCGTAGCTTTGGGTTGTGCCTGACTGCTGGCAGAAATGTGTCCGCCCTGCTCCATCGCCATGCGCACCGCCGGCAGCGAATCGAGTGGATCGGCCGCCGGGTCGAAAGCGCTATCGGTCGATGCCGCCGGGTCTTTGACCACGGCTGGCGCAACGGTTGCAGCCACGACCGGCGTCTCGGCCTTGACCGGCTCCGGTGTTGCAGCGACTGGCGCGGGCACCGCCGGTGCAGTCACCAGCGGTTGCACGGTTTGCGCCAGCGCCGGATCCAGCGCCGGATCTACCGGGGGGGTGTCTGCCACTGGCGTCTGCGCGCTATCAGCGGCCGCATCGGTGGCGGCATTGTCAGCGGCCGCCTGATCATCGGATGCAGTCGAAGCGGTCTTGTCGGCAGGCAAGGCATTGCCGCTATCGGCAACGGTCTGTTGCGAGGCGGCAGACTTATCCTTGCCGAGATCTTTCTTGTCGCTGTTGTCGGCAACCTTGTCACGTGCCGGTTTCAACGAACTGTCAGTGCCTGGCAGATTTTTTTTCGGGCCTTGATCAGCGAACACCTGAGCGAAGCTTGAGGCCTTGTCCCCGGTGTCTGCAGCCACGACCGGTGCTTTGGCAGCAGCGGCTTGCGCCTTGGCCTGGGCGGCAGATTGAAGAAGAACATTGGGGGTCGCAGGCATGACACGGTCTCCGCTGCACTGGGATCGTAGGTACAGTTGACGGGGATTATTGCAAGTGTCGGGCCAGTTTCGTCCGGCGCTGGCGAAAAGCGCCGGACGGCAGGATTCAATGCGTGAGGGCGTGCTGGCGTTCGTCTTCGTAGACAGGTCGCACATCGGCAAATTCGCTGCTGATGTCCGCCACCAGATCGACGATTTCGGCGGGACTTTTGTTTCTGGCGTCCGCCTCGAGCGCCTGACAGAGCGTCGCCAGTCGCACGGCGCCCATGTTGCTGGCGCTGCCCTTGAAACTATGGGCGACCTCGGCCAACACCTTGGCGTCGGCGGTCTTTTGTAATTGATGCAAGCGACTTTCAGAATCGGTCAGGAAGGTATCCAGCAAATCCGGATAGCTGTCTTCCATCACTTCGCGCAACGCATCGAGTACTTCGCGATCCACATGTTGGTCAGTCACTTGTTCACTCCTTGATCAAGAATCGGCGAATTATGCCCTAACCTCCCAGAAAAACTCTACGCAAGCACTGCGACCTTCGTCCGACCAACTGGCGTTATGCCCCAATTGCCGGATCAAGCTGACGCCGCGCCCCGACAGACGGACGCCGTCCAGCGGTCGCTCTATCACGCGCGCCACGTCAAACCCCTTGCCGCTGTCCTCGACGCGGATGACCAGGCAACCACCGGCACCTTGCGGCCTGACTTGCAGATGCACGCGCACATAACCGTCCTGCAACGCTTCGAGTCGTGCATTGCGCTGCTCGTAGTAGCGAGCGAATCCAGCGGCATCGCGCTTGAGGCTGGAATCGAGCCCCAGCACGCCATGCTCCAGTGCATTGGAATACAGCTCGGCAAGCACGCTGTAGATTGCGCCACCCTGAGTGCGCAATCCATGCACTTCCAGTAACAATTGCAGCAGGTACGGCAAAGGATTGAAGCGCCTGAGCGTCGCACCGCGAAACTCGAAGCTGACCGACCAGTCCAGCGGACAGGATTGGCCGCTGTCGGAATACACCGGCACCGACGGCATCACCTGCGCCGCCTCCAACAGACTGATCTCGACCATGCTCACATCGTCGCGGGGCTCGCCACGAAATGCGTGCAAGGCCTGCTCGATCTCGGCGAACAGGTTGTCCGGTTCACGATTGGCAGCAAACAGTTGCTGCAAACGCTCGACACCAAACAAGCGGTCATCGGCGTCAGTGGTATCGATCACGCCGTCTGACAGCAGGAACACGCGGTCCCCCACCGCCATGGCCTGCACTTCGGTGCGATCGTCGAACGCCTGCGGGCTGAGCACACCGAGCGGTAAATGCCGCGCCGGCAGCGGCAGCCGCTCGCCCGTGGCGATCCGGTGCAGATAGCCATCGGGCATGCCGCCGTTCCACACCTCCACAGTACGACGCTGAAAGCTCAGGCAAAGCATGGTCGCACAGCAGAACATGTCCACCGGCAGGATGCGCTTGAGCTTGGCGTTCATCTCGCGCAGGGTTTCGGCCAGGCCGTAACCTTTGGCCGTCATGCCGTAAAACACTTCGGCCAACGGCATCGCCCCCACCGCCGCCGGCAGACCGTGGCCGGTGAAATCACCGAGCAGCACATGCATGTCGCCGGCCGGCGTGTAGGCCGCCAGCAGCAGGTCGCCGTTGAACAATGCATAGGGCGATTGCAGGTAGCGAATATTCGGCGCGCTCAGGCAACCCGAATGCGCGACCTTGTCGAACACCGCTTTGGCCACGCGCTGTTCGTTGAGCAGGTAATCGTGATGTTTGGCAATCAGGTCGCGCTGCTGCAGCACCGTGGCCTGCAAACGACGCAAGCGATCCATCGCCTTGATTTTGGCGGCAAGGATCACCTGGTTGTACGGCTTCGCCAGAAAGTCGTCGCCGCCCGCCTCCAGACAGCGCGCCAGCGCTTCGCTTTCGGTCAGCGAGGTCAGGAAGATGATCGGCACCAGGGTTTCCCCCGCCAGCGCCTTGATCTGTCGCGCCGCTTCGAAGCCGTCCATCACCGGCATCATCGCGTCCATCAGCACCAGATGCAGCGGCTGGCGCCGAAACACTTCCAGCGCTTCGGCGCCATTGGCAGCGGTCAGTACTTCATGCCCCTGACGCCGGACGATGGTCGACAACAGTAACCGGTCGGCGGCGCTGTCTTCGGCGATCAGGATCGTCAGCGGCTCTTGCGCCTGCATGGCCGTCAACTGATGTCGAACAGTTTGTCGAAATTGGAGATGGCGAGAATCTTGCGCACGTCGGAGTTGCTGTTGACCACCCGCACGTCCGAGTTGTCGCCGCCGGCGTGATCGCGCAGCAGGAGCAGCATGCCCAGCGCGGAGCTGTCGAGGTAGGTGGCGTCCTTCAGATCGACCACGATGGAGTCAGGCTTGCGGTTAAGCCGCTCATAGGCCTCGCGAAACTCCTGATGGCGCCCGAAATCGAACCGCCCCCTGACCGAAATCGTCAGTTTTTGACCATCCGGAGAGACTTCTGTAACGACTGACATTGACTGGCTTCCTTGTCATTGACGAACGTGTACAAGGTTTAGCACTTGGACAGGGTTGGGGCAAGGTGCAGAGCACAGTCAAAAGATCGCAGCGTGCCGCAGCTCCTACAGGATCGGTGTAGGAGCTGCCGAAGGCTGCGATCTTTTGACATTATTCAAGAGGATTGTGCCGTGGCAAACGCTGCGACAACTCGTCCAGCAACCTCTGCTCGCGCTTGTCTTCGAGGCGTTGCGCCTCTTCGCGGTAGCGTTGCACCAGTTTGCGTAGGCCCTCGACCTTGGCGAACGCCTGCTGCCAGGCATCGCGCGCCTTGATCAGGTTGTTCTGGTGCCAGACCAGGCTCTGGCGCTGCTGGTCGATCGCGGTGTCCAGTTGCGCGAGGAAGCCGTGATAACCCAGCAGCCATTGCCCGGAAACCCCGTCGCTGCCGCGTACGATCCACTGTTCTTGATAATCCAGACGAAAGGCTTCGAGGTCGGCGAGTTTGCTTTCAGCCACCTTGACCTGGCCCTGAAAGTAGCCCAGACGCTGGACGGCCGTTTTTTCGGCCTGTTCGGCCATTTCCACCACCGGTGCCAGACGTGCGGCGCGACTCACGGCCATGACCGGTTACCCGCCCGCCGCAGGTGCGAACAGGGTTTCCAGATAGGCCTGGCTCTCGCCCATGTTGATCTTGTCGTTCAGCCCCTGCCGCTGGTAGCGGGTCAGTTGCGGCTGCAAATTGATCGCCAGATCGGTCTCGCGGTCACCACCGGCGACGTAAGCGCCGACGCTGATCAGATCGCGGCTCTGCTGATAGCGCGACCACAGCTGTTTGAAGTACTGCGCACGCTGCATGTGTTCCGTCGAAACCACCGCCGGCATCACCCGGCTGATCGACGCTTCGATGTCGATGGCCGGATAGTGCCCTTCCTCGGCCAGCCGCCGGGACAACACGATGTGGCCGTCGAGCACGCCCCGCGCCGAGTCGGCAATTGGGTCCTGCTGGTCATCCCCTTCGGACAACACGGTGTAGAACGCAGTAATCGACCCCCCGCCCTTCTCCGCATTACCGGCGCGCTCTACCAGTTTCGGCAGTTTGGCGAACACCGAGGGCGGATAACCCTTGGTCGCTGGCGGCTCGCCGATGGCCAGAGCGATTTCCCGCTGAGCCTGAGCGAAACGGGTCAGCGAATCCATCAGCAACAGGACGTTCTTGCCCTTGTCACGGAAATACTCGGCGATCCGCGTGCAGTACATGGCCGCGCGCAAACGCATCAGCGGCGCATCGTCCGCCGGCGAGGCGACGACCACGGAACGCTTGAGGCCTTCTTCACCGAGGATGTGCTCGATGAATTCCTTAACTTCACGACCCCGCTCACCGATCAGACCGACGACGATAATGTCGGCTTCGGTGAAGCGGGTCATCATGCCCAGCAGCACCGATTTACCGACACCGGTACCGGCGAACAGACCCAGACGTTGACCACGCCCGACCGTCAGCAAACCGTTGATGCAACGGATGCCGACGTCCAGAGGTTCGTGGATCGGGTCGCGGTTGAGCGGGTTGATTGTCGGGCCGTCCATCGGCACCCAGTCTTCAGCCTTCATCCCGCCCTTGCCGTCCAGCGCCCGTCCGGCACCGTCGAGTACGCGACCGAGCATGCTCATGCCCATCGGCAGGCGACCGGTTTCGGCCAGCGGCACCACACGGGCGCCCGGGGCGATGCCGGCGACGCTGCCGACCGGCATCAGGAAGACTTTGCTGCCGGAAAACCCCATGACTTCCGCTTCCACCTGGGATGGGTGATAGCTGTCGTCATTGATCACCAGGCAGCGTGTGCCCATGGCGGCGCGCAGGCCTTCGGCTTCGAGGGTGAGGCCGACCATGCGCAGCAGGCGGCCTTCAAGAATCGGCGCGCCAGCGATTTCAGTGGCGTCGGCATAGGTGCTGAGGCGCTTGGCGAAACTGGTGCGTTCAAGGCGCATCGGGGATGTCCGCGAGCGGCGCTTGCGGCGCAGTCGCCGATGGGCTTTCTTCAGGAATGTCCAGACTCAGATCCGGCGCAGCCGGGTGCAGAGACTGTTCGTGCAACTGGTCAAACAGCTTGCCCATGACCTGGGTGATGCGGGTTTCAATGCTCGCGTCGATGCGGCTGTGCGCGGTTTCAACCCGGCAACCACCGGGCATCAGCGACTCGTCCTCGACGATGCGCCAGGTTTCCTCATGGCGTTCGCGCAAGGCCTTGGCCTGTTCGAAGTCCTGCGGATTGACGTACAGGCGCACGTTGTCCACGCCCAACGGCAGCAGCTTGAGCGCGTCGCGCATGACGTGTTCGATCTGGCTGGAATCGATCGCCAGTTCGCGCTTGATCACCTGCCTGGTGATGTGTTGTACAAGGTCGACCAGCGACTTTTCGATCTGCGTGTCTTGCTCGGCAATCGGCTCGAACAGGTGGGTCATCAGTTGTTCGAGGCTGGCCAGTTTTGCCGCCAGCGCCACTTCGGCTTCCTGACGCACCTTGAGCGTGGCGCTGTGAAAACCTTCCTTCTCACCGATGCCAAAGCCCTCGTTGTAGGCCTCCTGACGGATGCTTTCGAGTTCTTCCAGGGTCAGTGGCTGGACTTCCTCCAGCGGCACTTCTTCCATTTCCGGCGGTTCGGGCTCCGGCTCCGGCTCGGGTTCCGGTTTCGGCGGATCGAAGCTGGGCAGCGCCCAGGATTCGAAACCACGGACATCGCGGGCGCGGATCAGGTCCGTCACTGACTCGTCATGCTTGTCCATGGGCTTAGATCATTTCCTCGCCGCCCTTGCCACCGAGCACGATTTCGCCGGCTTCGGCCATGCGACGGGCAATGGTGAGGATTTCTTTCTGCGCGGTTTCCACATCGCTGACGCGCACCGGGCCTTTGGCTTCGAGGTCGTCGCGCAACAGTTCGGCCGCACGTTTGGACATGTTCTTGAAGATCTTCTCCTTGACGCCTTCGTCCGAACCCTTGAGGGCCAGCACCAGCACGTCGGAGGATACTTCGCGCAACAGCGCCTGGATGCCACGGTCGTCGACGTCGGCCAGGTTGTTGAACACGAACATGAGGTCTTCGATCTGACCGGACAGGTCTTCGTCGACTTCGCGGATCGAGTCCATGAGTTGGCCTTCGATCGAGCTGTCGAGGAAGTTCATGATGTCCGCCGCACGCTTGATGCCACCCAGGGTGGTGCGCGAGGCATTCGAGTTGCCGGAGAACTGCTTCTCGAGAATCTGGTTCAGCTCTTTCAACGCAGCCGGTTGCACGGTGTTCAGCGACGAAACGCGCAGGATGATGTCTAGGCGCACCTTGTGGTCGAAGTTGCCGAGCACTTCACCGGCCTGATCCGGGTCGAGGTACGCGACGACGATGGCCTGGATCTGCGGGTGTTCGTAACGGATCACGTCGGCAACCGCGCGCGGCTCCATCCATTTCAGGCTGTCGAGGCCGCTGGTGTTGCCACCGAGCAGGATGCGGTCGATCAGGCCGTTGGCCTTGTCTTCGCCCAAGGCCTGGGTAAGCATTTTGCGCACGTAGTCGTCGGAGCCGACGCCGAGGCTGGTCTGGTCGCCGACGATGTCGACGAACTCGCTCATGACCTGCTCGACCTGCTCGCGATGGACGTTGCCCATCTGAGCCATGGCCACACCCACCCGCTGAACCTCTTTCGGGCCCATGTGGCGCAGCACTTGCGCGGCATCGGTCGAACCCAGGGACAGCAGCAGAATCGCGGCTTTGTCGACCTTGTTCAGTTTGACGGTTGCGGCTCGGTTATCACTCATCTGCGTTAATCCACTCTTTCACGACCTGAGCCACGCGACCCGGATCCTCGGCCACCAAGCTCTTGATTGCATTCAGTTGTGCGTCATAACCCTCACTCGGGCTCGGCAACAGAATGCTCTGCGGACCACCGAGGCTCACGCGGTCGTTGGCCAGGTCGCCGTCCAGGCCGCCCATGCCACCGAGTTCCACGTCGCTGCCCAGACCGGCCAGCTCCTTGCCTTTGCCGCCGCCGGTGATGTTGTTCAACACCGGACGCAGCACACCAAACACCAGCACCAGGATGAACAACACACCCAGCACTTGTTTGACGATGTCCCAGAACCATGGCTGGGAGTAGAACGGAATATCGGCAACCACTTCACCGCGCTCGGCGGAGAACGGCATGTTGATCACGCTGACGCTGTCGCCACGGCTGGCATCGAAGCCGACCGCGTCCTGCACCAGACGGGTGAAGCGCGCCAGTTCATCGGCGCTCCATGGCGCGCGGGTGGTTTCGCCGTTGGCTGCATTGACCTTGACCTGATCGTCGACCACCACCGACACCGACAGACGATTCAGGCGACCCTGCTGCTGCTTGGTGTGGCTGATGGAACGGTCGAGCTCGAAGTTCTTGGTGGATTGTTGACGCTTGTCCGCCGGGTACGGCGCGAGCATTGGCTGACCGGTGGCCGGGTCCATGATCTGCTGACCGTTGGCATCGACCAGTGGCTGACCTGGCTGAATCATGCCGGTAGAGCCTTGCGCGCCACCGGTGGTTTGCGGTGCCGAGGCCGGCGCTGGCGGCTGGTTGCTCAGGGCACCCGGCACACCTTGCGGGCCATTGCTGGCGGTGCGTTGTTCGTTGACCGACTGCTCGCTGCGCAACGCCGGTTGGTCCGGGTTGAACTGCTCGGCAGTCGATTCGACGGCACTGAAATCAATGTCGGCCGAGACTTCAGCCTTGTAGCGATCGTTACCCAGCACCGGCTGCAGAATGTTGTGCACGCGCTGAGTGAGCATGCTTTCCATGCGGCGGCTGTAATCGAACTGCTTGCCGGCCATGGTCATTTCGGAGTTCTCCGCCTGATCGGAGAGCAGATTGCCCTTCTGATCGACGACGGTGATCTGCGATTTGCTCAGTTCAGGCACGGACGTCGCCACCAGGTTGATGATCGCCACCACCTGACCCGGCTCCAGCGAACGTCCGGAGTACAACTCGACCAGAACCGAAGCGCTTGGCTTGCGCTCATCACGCACGAACACCGAGCTCTTCGGAATCGCCAGGTGCACGCGGGCGCCCTTGACGTTGTTCAGGCTGGAAATGGTGCGCGCCAGTTCGCCTTCGAGGCCGCGACGGTAACGGGTCGCTTCCATGAACTGGCTGGTGCCCAGACCCTGTTCCTTGTCGAGGATTTCGAAACCGATGTTGCCGTCGCTGGGAGTGACACCAGCGGCCGCGAGTTTCATCCGCGCACGGGACAGGTCGTCAGCCTTGACCAGCAAGGCGCCGGAGTTCGGCTCGACGGTGTAAGGGATGTCGGCGGAGGCAAGGGTGTCCATGACCTGCTTGGCGTCCATGCCGGCAAGGCTGCCGTACAACGGACGGTAATCCGGCTGCTGCGACCACAGCACCACGGCAAAGCCAATCGCCACGCTCGCAGCCAGGCCGACCAACAGGCCCACCTGACGCAACATGGTCATCTCGGAGAGGTTTTCCAGAAAGGACAGGCCGAACAGCGGCGGTTTGCCGTCTATCGGGGTGGCCTTGGCCGGAACGTTATCGGCGACTGCTTCTGCCATGACTCAATCTCGTCCTTAAACCGGCATCTGCATGATGTCTTGATAAGCCTGAACCAGTTTGTTGCGCACTTGGGTCAGAGCCTGGAACGACACGCTGGCTTTCTGCGAGGCGATCATCACGTCGGTCAGGTCAACGCCGCTTTTGCCGATTTCAAATGCGTTGGCCAACTGAGTCGAAGCCTGCTGGGTATCGCTGACTTTGTTGATGGCCTGACCGAGCATGTCGGAAAAGCTGCTGCCTGCCAGTTCAGGGACGGCGGCAGTCGATTTCGGCGTGGCCATGGCGTCCATTTTCATGGCCTTCATGTCCATCATCAACCGATTAAATTCAATACCTTGGCTCATGGTCTACTCTCTTGGGCGGCCCGCAATTTTTTGACACTCACTCGGCGGGTACACAGGTATTAGCAACAAGGGTGCCAGCTATCGGGCAGCCTTTCAGAAAAGCATTTTCAAACATTCTCGCCAGCGCTCAGGTTGCGAACAGATAGCCTTCGACGTCCATCCCGGCATCGCGCATTTGCGCCAGCTTGTAGCGCAGGGTTCGCGGGCTGATACCGAGCTTTTCCGCGGCTTCCTTGCGCCGGCCGCGTTCGGTGCGCAGGGTATCGATGATCATCTGAAACTCCCGGCGCCGCAGGTCATCGCCCAGCGCACCGGCGGATTCGGCCTCGACTTCGATCTCGCGCACCAGTGGCTGCACCGGCGCAACGGACGGCGCAGCACCAAACGTCACCGCGCCCGTCAGGCAGAAATCCTGCGGCTGGATCAAACCGCCCTGCTGCAGAATCAGCGCCCGTTGAATGGCGTTATCCAGCTCACGCACATTGCCCGGCCACGGGTAACCGGTGAGGCAAGCCTGGGCTTCTGGCGACAGTTTCGCCGGCGCGTGCTTCATTTTATTGACGTGTTTGTTCAGCAACCGCTCGGCCAGCGGCAAGATATCGGCAGTGCGCTCGCGAAGTGGACGCCACGCCAGAGGGAAAACCGACAGACGGTAAAAAAGGTCTTCTCGGAAGCGTCCAGCCGCCACTTCGCCAGCCAGATCGCGGTTGGTGGTCGCGACCACGCGAATATCCAGCGCGATCGGCTTGCGCGCACCGACACGCTCGACTTCACGCTCCTGCAGCACCCGCAGCAACTTGGCTTGCAGACCCAGGGGCATTTCGGAAATCTCGTCGAGCAGAAGGGTGCCGCCATCGGCTTGTTCAAACTTGCCAGGCTGCGCCGCGATGGCGCCGGTGAATGAGCCCTTCTCGTGACCGAACAGCGTGGCCTCGAGCATGTTGTCGGGAATCGCCGCGCAGTTGATCGCGATGAACGGCTGGCTGGCACGTTGGGATTGCTGATGGATGTAGCGCGCCAGCACTTCCTTGCCGGTGCCGGATTCGCCGGAGATCAATACCGTGGAATCGCTGCGTGCCACCCGCGCCGCCAGGTCGAGCAGTTGCGCACTGGCCGCCTCGACCGCCACCGGCCCGTCGCTATCAGCCACGCTGATACAGCCCAGCGCATGCCGCGAAACCAGGTCCAGCAGAGCCTTGGGCTCGAACGGCTTGACCAGATAATCCGCCGCCCCCTGGCGCATCGCATCGACCGCTCGCTCCACCGCGCCGTGTGCGGTCATCAGCAGCACCGGTAGTTGCGGCCGCCGGGCGCGCAACAGTCCAAGCAGTTGATGGCCGTCCATGCCGGGCATGTTGACGTCACTGACCACGAGACTGAACGCTTCGCGCTCGACCGCTTGCAACGCCTCTTCGGCGCTGCCGACGGCATGGTAGTCGTGGCCCGCCAGCAACAGCGTATCGGCCAGCGCTTCGCGCAACGAGCGGTCATCCTCGACCAGCAAAACCTTGATGCCCATGACGTTTACTCAGCTCCCTGTACAGCGGAAAACAGCGGCAGGATCACCTGCGCGCACGTGCCGCGCCCGACCCGCGAACGCAGCCGCAATTCTCCCTGATGTGCCCGGGCCACAGCCTTGACCACGGTCAGGCCGAGCCCGGTGCCGGTGACTTTGGTGGTAAAAAATGGCTCGCCGAGACGCTCGAGCACCACCGGATCTATACCGCTGCCGCTGTCGCTGACGCACAGGCGCAGGCTGTTGTCGCGGGTGTAGCAATGCACTTTCAGGCGCACGTTGCCGTCACTGGCCTGAATCGCGTTTTCGATCAGATTGAGAAGGGACCCGACCAGCGTGTCGCGGTTGCACAGCAATTCGCCGGCATGACTGTCGCACTGCCAGCGAATGGGCAAGTCCTGCACATGGGTCAACGCTGCCGCCTGCAGCGACTGCATCAAGGCATTGGGGGTGATGCGGTCAGTCAACGGCAACTCGCCGCGGGCGAACACCAGCATGTCTCGTACCTGATGCTCCAGCTCATGCAAGCGCTCTTTGAGGCGTCCGGCAAAGCGCTGCTGTGTCGCGACCGGCAATTCCTGCTCAGTCAGATGACTGGCGTAGAGCAAAGCGGCAGACAACGGCGTGCGGATCTGATGGGCCAGCGAGGCGACCATGCGCCCCAGCGATGACAGACGCTCATGACGCGCCAGCTGATCTTGAAGGTGGCGGGTTTCTGTCAGGTCGTTGAGCAGCACCAACTGCCCCGGCTCGGCATCCAGCGAGCGGGTGGCAATCGACAGTCGCCGACCGTTTTTCAGAGAGATTTCATGACCATCATCCTCGCGCGGGGCGAAGCATCGGGCGATCACGTGGCGCCACAACTCGCCTTCCAAAGGCAACCCCAACAACTCGATAGCCGCCGGATTGGCTTCGCGAACCATGCCGTGGCCGTCAATGACGATGACACCACCGGGCAACAGATCAAGGAGGTTTTGCAGACGGTTGGCCAAACGTTCTTTTTCGGCCAGCTCCTGCATGCGTTGGGCACTGACCACGGCCAACTCGCCCTTGAGCTCGGTGACCCGGGCTTCAAGCATGCTGTAGGAGTCGGTCAATTGACTGGACATCTGATTGAACAGCGCGAACGCCTGCTCAAGTCCCTGACGGCTCGCCTGCTCTACGGACGACGATTGCCCCTCGGCATGGGAGGCAGATGACATCTGGGCGTGGGGCATTGTGTTCTCTCGCTTGGCTGACCGTCAGTTAAACGGAACGTTGCGAGGGATGTAGCAATACCCGTGCCTAAAAAAAACTGCTTATAAATGAAGGCGTTGAAAAACAGGCGTCAATCATCCGCCTGTTCATCACCTTCGCGCCGGCTCATGCCGTACTTGCGCATCTTCTCGACCAGCGTGGTTCGACGAATGCGCAGGCGTTCGGCGGCACGCGCCACAATGCCATTGGCATCGTCCAGTGCCTGCTGGATCAGACCCTGCTCCAGACCACCGAGGTAGTCTTTGAGGTCCAGACCTTCCGGCGGCAACAAAGCGTTGGCGGTGAAGTCCGGGGTATGACCGTTGATCGCCACGCGCTCTTCGAGATCGCTGCGCAGGCTGTCGACCATCTGCTCGTCTTCATCATCGACGTAGCGGAATTTCTTCGGCAACTCGACCACACCGATGACCCCGTACGGGTGCATGATCGCCATGCGCTCCACCAGGTTGGCCAGCTCGCGGACGTTGCCCGGCCAGCCGTGACGGCACAGCGACATGATCGCTGCCGAGTTGAAGCGGATCGAACCGCGCTTTTCGTGCTCCATGCGCGAGATCAGTTCGTTCATCAGCAGCGGGATGTCTTCAACGCGCTCACGCAACGGCGCCATCTCGATCGGGAACACATTCAGGCGATAGTAGAGGTCTTCGCGGAAGGTGCCGACCTCGATCATGCTTTCGAGGTTCTTGTGCGTCGCGGCAATGATGCGCACATCGACACTCTGGGTCTTGTTGCTGCCCACACGCTCGAAGGTACGCTCCTGCAGGACGCGCAACAGTTTGACCTGCATCGGCAGCGGCATGTCGCCGATTTCATCGAGAAACAGCGTACCGC
The DNA here is from genome assembly GCF_000828175.1 of Pseudomonas sp. W15Feb9B. NCBI lineage: Bacteria > Pseudomonadati > Pseudomonadota > Gammaproteobacteria > Pseudomonadales > Pseudomonadaceae > Pseudomonas > Pseudomonas sp. W15Feb9B. The sequence goes on from NZ_JTKF01000041.1 coordinate 77,869, forward strand.
CGTTGGCCAGTTCGAAACGTCCGGCGCGGCTGGTGATCGCGCCGGTGAAGGCGCCCTTCTCGTGGCCGAACAGTTCGCTTTCCAGCAGCTCGGCCGGGATCGCCCCGCAGTTGACTGGCACGAATGGCGCATCGCGACGCTTGGAGTGGTAATGCAGGTTGCGCGCAACCACTTCCTTGCCGGTGCCGGACTCGCCGAGGATCAGCACACTGGCGTCGGTATCGGCCACTTGCTGCATCATCTGACGGACATGCTGGATCGCCCGGCTGGTGCCGACGAGGCTGCGGAACAAGTTGGGTTCGCGATGACGGCCGCGCTCGCGGGCCTGGTCGTACATCTCGCGATAGACCTGGGCACGGTGCAGGGAGTCGAGCAGCTTGCTGTAGCTGGGTGGCATTTCCAGCGTCGAAAGCACCCGGCGGCGCTGGTCTTCCGGCAGGTCGACGGAAGAATTATCGCCCATCAGCAAAACCGGAAGGAACTCATCCCATGTCGACAGTGTCTTTAACAAGCCCAACAGTGCACCCGGAGCATTTACCGTCCCGATCAGTACACAGATGACTTCACGACTTGATGACAAAGAGCCGACAGCCTGCTGCCAGTCATGGCTGCCGCAGGGTAAATTTTCTTCGCCGAGAAAATTTAAAATCACCGCCAGGTCGCGGCGGCGGACGCTATCGTCATCGATCAGCAGAATTTTGGTTTCACGCCACATGCAATAGCAACTTCCCTAGTCAACTCAATGCCCGAAAAATGGGGCAAGCGAGACGCTTGCAGGACACCTTGTGCCTGTAGACGCCTGAAATCTGAAAACAGCCACTAGTTAAGTCAAAAAACCGTGCACAGTCAAATTTATGGCGCACATGTCTGGATTAACTGGGGGTTAATTAACCAAACAGATGGTAAACCTTTGCCGCCTTTTGCGCTTGGGTGATCTGCGACATCTCGTTGGCTATCGCCTGCCGCTCACCCATCGCTGCCTCCAGAAGCTCCTTGTAGACGTGGAGCAGCTCCTCAAGGTTATTGCGCAAGGCCTCCTCATCCAGCGAGGCCTCGACCATGACGTCTTCCATGCAGGATCGGCAAGCCAGATCCAGCTCGCCAATGGCTTCCCAGTTGCGTTCGGCCAGCGCACTGACCAGCGCTTCACGGGTGTCGGCGATTCGCTGCAATACAAGACTCATGGTGCTCTCCTTCAAAACTGCGGAGCAGGCTCGGGGGCGATGGCATCCCAGCCTTCTTTGACCGTGCTCAGCAAGCCGGCGACCTCATCGAGAATGCGCGGATCGCTGTTGATGTTGGCCTCGGCGAGGCGCTTCATCATGTAGATGTACAGCCCGTCCAGATCGGCCAGTTCATCGGCACACTTTTCCAGGTCCAGACCTTCGCGCAGACCGCTGACAATGCCAATGGCCTTGCTGATCGAGGTGCACTTGCCAGGAATGTCCTTGCGCTCGATGGCACCCTTGGCCTGAGCGATGCGGGCCAGCCCGCCTTCCATCAACATTTGTACCAGACGGTGCGGGCTCGCCTCGGAGGTCTGGGCGTGCGCGCCGACTTTCTGATATTGCCGAAGGGCTAACATTGGGTTCATGTTCTACCTCATTGCCACAATGACTCGTATAACCAGTGTATCGCCAACGAATCACAGAACTTTAGATCAAAAGACAAAAACCCGGCGCACGCCGATAAAGCGTAGCCGGGTTTTTGTCGTTCTTGCGGGCTACTTCGCGGATTGCTGAGCGTTCAGCGAGCTGAAGAACGACGTGATGTTACTGGCCGTCGCCTTCATTTGCCCAACCAGCAGGTCCATGGCGTTGTATTTCGCAGTCAACGTCTTGGTCAGGTTGGCCACACGCAGATCCAGCGCCAATTGCTGGGAAGTAAGGTTGCGCGTGTTGTTGTTCAAAATGGTCATACGCTGATCAAGCAAACCCGTGGTGGTTTTACCATCCGGAGAAGCTTTCAGATACGGGTCCACCGCTTTGCTCATGCGCGCCAGCAGACCGTTGGTGTCATTGGTCCCGGTGAACATCTGCTGAACCTGACCGGCCTTGCCAGGCTGACTCATGGTTTTGGTGAACGCCGCAGTATCGAACGTCAGGTTACCGGTGAGACGATCGGTCATCACACCGATCTCCGACAGGTAGGACAAAGCACCATCTGCACCAGCACCAGGAGCAGTCAACTGGCCACGGATGTCGGAGATCAGCGAGCGCGGCAACGAGTCACCGGTGAAAGCGGCCTGCACCGTCAGTTTGCCATCGGCGTCCGGTGTTGCCTTGGACAGGGTGTCGATGGTGGTCTTCAGGGTGTTGTAGGCGTCAACAAACGCCTGAACCGAAGCCTGCAGCCCTTTGGTGTTGGTATCGACGCTGACAACGGTCGGCGTGGCAACGCTACCAACGACTGGGCTGACAGCGGTCAGATTCAGGGTCAAGCCGCTGATTGCACCACTGACCGTGTTGCTTTTACTGGAAACCTGCAGGCCGTCGATGGTCACCTTGGCATCTTGTGCAGGACCGTTGACGTTGCCAGAAGCGCCTGCCGCCGGATTGGTACCCATCGGCTGAGTACCGTCGATCTCCAGACCGGCAATCCCGCTGACAGACAGGTCGGAACCTGCGCCCGTCTTGCTTGAGCTGATCACCAGACGCGAAGCGCCGCTGCTATCGGTCACGATGTTGGCAGAAATGCCATTGGCGCCCTGAGCCGTGTTGATCGCGTCACGGGTGCTCTGCAAGGTCGCATTGGCCGGAATCGTGACATTGTAATCAGTGCCATTCTGACTGATTTTCAGGGTACCACTCGGAATGGCACTGGCAGCACCGCCGGCGAAAGAAGCGCTGGCAACTTTCGAGCCAGTGGCCAATTGGTTGACAACAACGTTGTAAGTCCCCGACACCGCGGTGTTATCGGAGGTGGCGCCGAGAATCGCTGTGTTGCTCGAGGTCGCCGTGAAGCCGGCAAATGCCGGGTTGGTCTTGCTGCCCAGGTTGGTCATCGCCGTCTGGTACGCGGTCAGCGCACTCTTCAACGTGCCGACACCGGAAATCTTCAGGGTATTGGTCTTGGTCGCGGAATCGATCTGCGTCTGCTTCGGCGACTTGTCGGCGTTGACCAGCGCGGTCACGATCGCGCCGATGTCCAGGCCGGAACCCAGTCCGGAACCCGGTAGAATTGGACTTGCCATGTGCATCTCCCTTCAGATTGTTGCCAGACTTTTGACCCATCCAGGCGTCATTCAAGAAAGACAAACACTATTCATGCCAGCTATCAGACTTTGGCGTCGAACAACACATGGCTTGCGTTGGCGAGGCTGTCTGCGAGCTTGAGTGCTTCTGCGGAGGGGATCTGGCGTACGACCTCACCCGTCTCGCTTGCGATCACCTTGACGATGACCTTGCCAGAGTGCTCGTCGATCGAGAACTCCAGGTTACGCTTGATCGATTGAACGAACTTCTCGATCTCTTGCACGGCCAGTTTCAACTTGGCGTCATCCGTTTGCTGACTTTTCTTGTCAGCGACCGGAGCGTCGGCCGGTGCAACTTTTGGCGTCTCCGACGGCTTATCAGCAACAGGCGTCGCTGGCTTGGGAGCCGGATAAGACACGTTAAGCTTTACGCTCATGTCCATGCTCATCACCTCCTAACGTAAAAAAGCGAGAGAGCGCGACCAGCGCACCCTCCCGCCCAAACTCATTCCGAATTACTGAAGCAGCTTCAGTACAGCGGAAGGCAGTTGGTTGGCTTGAGCCAGAACAGAGGTCGAAGCCTGTTGCAGGGTTTGCTGCTTGGTCAGGTTAGCAGTCTCTGCGGCGAAGTCGGTATCTTGTACGCGACCCTGTGCAGCAGTGGTGTTCTCGGTGATGTTCTGCAAGTTCTGGATGGTGCTGGTCAGACGGTTTTGCGAAGCACCCAGGCTGGCACGAGTTGCACCGATTGCAGCGATAGCGGCGTCGATTGCGGTGATCGCGTTGTCGATGTTCTGCGAAGCGCCAGTTACGGTAGCACCAGTCAGGGACAGAGTACCGCTACCAACCGACAGGCTGACGGCGTCGAACTTGGAGCTCAGTACCAGGTCGATGTGGTTAGCCGAACCAGTGTTTGCGCCAACTTGCAGGGTCACAGTACCAGCCGAACCGTCCAGCAGGTTTTTGCCGTTCAGGTTGGTCGATGCCGAGATACGGGTGATTTCGTCAGACATCTGAGCGAATTCAGCGTTGGTAGCGGTCTGGTCAGCAGTGCCGTTGGTGCCGTTACGTGCTTTAACAGCCAGTTCACGCATACGCTGCAGAATGTCGGTAGTCGCTTGCAGAGCGCCTTCAGCGGTCTGAGCAACGGAGATACCGTCGTTGGCGTTCTGGATGGCTTGGGTGTTACCACGGATCTGCGAAGACATACGGTTCGAGATCTGCAGGCCAGCAGCGTCGTCTTTAGCGCTGTTGATTTTCAGGCCGGAAGACAGGCGCTGCATCGAAGTCGACAGAGCGTCGGAAGCGCGGTTCAGGTTCTTTTGAACGTTCAGCGACGTGGTGTTGGTGTTTACTGTTAAAGCCATGACGAATTCCTCGTTGGTTGGGTACTGCGGCTTCCGGCCCTGGCAACCGCCTGGAATGGCCTAGAGAACCTTCGTAATAGTTATCGTCGGGTTGGCAGGTTGCTTGAGGGCTTTTTGAAAAAAATTTGCCATCACCCTGCCACCCCCGAGAAAACAAGGGCTTAGCGCCCCCCACCTGCGAAAAAATGACGCCATAAAACCGACCCGCACGCAAAGCCGCGGGCCAGTGCGGTCGGTCAGTTTGCCGATCGTGCTTTTTGCAACACTTCGATCAACTCGTACTCCATCCAGTCAGCCAGGCCCAACCAGTCCTGACGCTCCTGACAGTCGAGCATCTGCGTGAGTACCAAGGCCCAGTCCTGTTGAACCGTCGCCGGCGCGGACATCAGCAATTGCTGCGCGCCCTCGAACACCTCGACCATATCCAGCGCCGCCTCGACATCCCGCCCGAGCCGAAACAACCCGGCGCACTGACGACATTCGTCGACGCACTGCTCAATCGTCGTCATTGCACAAACTCCTGATTGAACTGTGTCCCGGCGATCAGTGCACCTGCCCGACTGCTGTTGAAGAACTGCACCTGCGGATGCGCGGCGATATAGCGCTCCAGCACACACAGATAGCCGCGAAAGTTCAGCTGGGTGCTGACCCGCTGGCCATGGCCGTCCTGCACCCAGTGCCGCGCCTGATCGACTCCCGGCCCCAGATCACCGTCATTCCAGCCGGCATGGGTCTTGTTCATCGGGAAGGCGAAGTCGGCGCCGAACAGGGTAATGCGCGATGCACCCATCTTCACCGCCAGATCCACCGCCGGATGAATCACGCTGCCACCGACATGCAGTTGCCCACGCGGATATTGCTCGCGCAACGCGGCGTACACCGGACTGGCCGAGTAACCGCCGTAGCGTTTGCCCTTCCACGCGGTCAGTACGGCAGGATCGCTCATGGGCAGATACACCAGCGGGATGCCAGCGGAGTCCTCGAACGGCAGATGCCGGAAGCTGATGCGCTGATCAATGGTGACCACCAGATCCGGGACGATCCCGTGCTCACGCAATGGCCGGTAAGCGGTATCCACACACATCAACAACGGACGTTCAGCCTGCGCGCGCACCGCCGCCAGACGCTGGAAATGTCCTTCGAGCGTCGGCCCGGTGCCTATCACATAGATTTCCCGGCCACTGGCCGTCCCGAACAACTGCGCCACATCATCATCGCCCAGCAACACCGGCAAACAGTCCTGCAGACGCTGCTGAATGAACGGCAAATGTGGATCGAATTCACGATTGTTGAAGCTCAGGTGCACTTCGCTGACCAGCCGATCACGGATCTTCGCGTTGAAGTCATCAGCCAGCAGCATCTCGGCCGGCAAGGCGAAAAACGGTGTGCAGATGTCTGACAGATCACCGGCATAGAATAACTGCACGCGCGGATCTTCCAGCCATTGGCGCTGATCGAGCAGTTGCAGCACCAGGGCGAACAACGCGCCATTGAGAATATGCACGTACAACCGCTCAAGCCCGGCGCGCTCTAGCAGCACCGTTGGCAGATCACCGAGACCGGTGCCATAAACATGCAACTGCGGCTTATCCGCCAGGCTGGCCGCCTGGATGCGGGCTTCGTGGACGCGGTCGTGGCGACTGGTCAGTTGAATGCCATTGACGCTGAGCGTCGAGCCCAAGCCCTGCACCAGCTCGGCTTGAACGACTGAGGTGTCTTCAGCCTGCAAGCGCGCAAACAACGCCGGCCAGCGTTGCTGGATGACTTGGGCATTGGGTTGGAAAAACTCGCTCATGCCGCCTAGCGCTCCATTCAGGCAAAAAAATAGCGTTCAAGGGTAACCTTGAACGCTATTTTTGTATCCGCCGTTTTTGACCGACTCAAGGACGATAGATGATCGCCGAGCCCCACGACAGACCGACACCGAAACCGCTCAGGGCAATGCGCTGCCAGTCGGAGTCGAGAACGTGTTTTTCCAGCAGCAGCGGGATGCTCGACGACACGGTATTGCCGGTCTCGACCATATCCTTGATGAACTTCTCCGGTTCACCTTCGAAACGCCGCGCCACCGCATCGACAATCGCCGCACTGCCCTGGTGAATGCAGAAGGCGTCGATGTCGTCAGCCTTGAGGCCGGAGTCGTCGAGCAATTCGTGCAAGTGCGCCGGGACTTTGAGCAGTGCGAAGTTGAACACCTGACGCCCGTTCATGAAGAACACGCCATCGGTGACTTTCAGGTGTGGCGCGCCGGAACCGTCGGTGCCGAACTTGGCCTTGCCCAGCGCCCAGGTCGGGTCTTCGCCCATCCAGGTCGCCGTGGCGGCATCGCCGAAGAGCATGGTGGTGTTACGGTCTTCCGGGTCGACGATTTTCGAATACGGGTCAGCGGTGATCAGCAGGCCGTTCTTCAGGCCGGCGGCTTCCATGAAGCCCTTGATCGCGTAAATGCCGTAGACGTAACCGGAGCAGCCCAGGGAAATGTCGAACGCCGCAACATTTGTCGGCAGACCGAGCTTGTCCTGGACGATCGCAGCGGTGTGCGGCAGACCTTCTTCGTCACCGTTCTGGGTGACGACGATCAGCGCGTCGATCGATTCACGTTTCAATTCAGGGTTGCTGGCAAACAGCGCATTGGCCGCTTCCACGCACAGATCGGAGGTTTCCTGTTCAACGCCTTTGCGCGGCAGGAAGGCCGAACCGATTTTACCGAGGATGAATTCTTCATCCTTCTCGAATTTTGCACCTTGTGCGTAATTGTCCACGCCGGCTACAGGAACGTAGCTCGCAATGCTTTTTATGCCAATCATTACGGCTTCCCAATAAAAAACAGCCCAAAACCACCGCTCGCAAGGATTCGAGGGGCGCCGACAAACAGAAAACGGCCGCCACAACGGGCAGCCACGGGGAGCGCAAAGGGCTATCACTGGAACCGATTACACGGCCAGGCGCCATCTCCCCGGTCAATACAATACAGTGAAGATGCGCGTTATGACTCGCAGGTCACGCTATTTTGCCGAATCGGTGGCAGATCGGGTTATTCGACCAACGACCAGTCCAGCGGCGTGCCGCGTTTGATCGCCTGACGAGCGCGGCGACCGAGGACAGCATCGGTGTGCTTGGGCGGCAGACCGAGACCAGGGCGAATGGCGCGCAGATTGTCCCGGGAAAAGGGCTCACCGGCCGCCATGTCGGCAGTGACGTACAGCGAGCGGCGATAGACCAGCGACTTGCGCTCGGCCTCGGTGACGCCGTAATGCACCTGGCCCATGGCTTGCCAGGCGCGTTCGGTTTCCACCACCAGACTGGCCAGCTCCGCAGGTTCCAGCGAGAAACTGGCGTCGACGCCACCTGCCGAACGGTCGAGGGTAAAGTGTTTTTCCACCACCGTTGCCCCGAGTCCCACGGCGGCCACGGACACACCCACGCCCATGGAGTGATCGGACAGCCCGACTTCACAACCGAACAGTTCACGCAGATGCGGGATCGTGCGCACGTTGCTGTTGAGCGGAGTCGCGGGGTAAGTGCTGGTGCATTTGAGCAGCACCAGATCCTTGCACCCTGCCTCGCGGGCGGCGCGCACGGTTTCGTCGAGCTCGGCGATGCTGGCCATGCCGGTGGAGATGATCAGCGGTTTGCCGGTCGACGCCACACGGCGGATCAACGGCAGATCGGTGTTTTCGAAACTGGCGATCTTGTACGCCGGCACGTCGAGGCTTTCGAGAAAGTCCACCGCCGTGTCGTCGAACGGCGTCGAGAACGCGAGCATGCCCAGTTCTTTGGCCCGAGCGAAAATCGGCGCGTGCCACTCCCACGGGGTGTGGGCCTTCTCATACAGGTCGTACAGCGAAGTACCCGCCCACAGGCTATTCGGGTCTTTGATGAAAAACTCGCCCTCGGCCAGATCCAGGGTCATGGTCTGCGCGGTGTAAGTCTGCAGCTTCAAGGCATGCGCCCCAGCCTTGGCGGCGGCCTCGACAATCTGCAGCGCCAGCTCCAGCGACTGATTATGGTTGCCGCTCATCTCGGCAATGATGAACGGCGGCGCATCGGCACCGATCAGACGCTCGCCAATCTTGAAACTACTCATCGCGGTGATCCTTCAAAACCTGGGTGAACGCGCAGGCACTCTGGGCGAATCCGGCGTCACGAAACACATTTAAAGAGGGGCGATTGCCCGGCAGCACCTGAGCGGTGATGGCGGTGATCTGCGGCCAGTGCTCGCGGACGAACGCCTCACCTCGCGCCAGCAGCGCCCTGCCCCAGCCCAGACCAAAACGCCCGCGCAGCAGATACAGCGACACTTCAGCCTCGAATCCACGCAAGTCATAACGCAAGACGCCGACCGGGCCGTCATCGGCCTCGGCAATCAACAGCAGACGCTGCGGGTTGCGCAGGCTCGCCGTCAGCCAGTTCAGGTGCTGCGGCCATTCGATTGCAGCCGTGTCCAGTGACCAGCGCCGCACAGCCTCGGCATTGCGCCCGTCGAACAACAATTGCGCATCATCGAGGGTCGCCGAGCGCAGCGTGAGCACGGCACCGGCCAGCGCTGCCGCCACGCGCAACGCACCGCGCCCATCGACCAGTTGCCGTGAACGCTCGGCCAGACTCTGGCGCAGATAGACATTGTCGACGACAAAACCGATGGCATCGCGCAGTTGTTCGACGCTGACCTGCTCGCGAGCACCCATGAACACATGCGCCCCCGCCGCCGCCATGACTTCGCCGTTGGCCTGCTGATTGTTCGATACCGCGATGCAGATCGTCGGCAGGCCCAGCGCCGCGCGCTCCCAACTGGTGCCGCCACCGGCGCCGATAAACAGATCGGCCGCGGTCATGCGTTGCTGGAAATCGCTGACGAAACTGTGCAGGCGCCAATGCGGCCGTGTGGCGGCCAGTGCCTGCATTTGTGCCCACGCCGGGTTGTCTGCACCGGCGACGAAATCCACTTCCAGTTCGGTGAAGTCCTTCAGCGCCAACATCGCGTGATGGGTCTGCATCGCCGCATCGAAACCACCGAAATTCACCAGCACCCGGCGCGCCTTGGGCTTGATCGCAATGGCCGGGCAGACGAACTCCTCGCGCAGCATGGCGTAGCGCGGGCCGAGCAAGGTGCGGCAGCCTTCGGGCAGCAGCGGCGCATAGTTTGCGCTGAGACCGGACAGGTTCTGATTGAGCAGCAGATCAACGCTGTAACGGCGGGTGGCGAGATCGTCTACTGCCGCGATCCGAGGTGCCCAACGGCGCGCTGCGGTTTGCCAGTGATGATCGAGGCCGTAGTGGTCGGCGATGATCCAGTCGAATGCGGCGTGACCTGCCAGCAAGGCGTCCAGCGCCTCGATGTCTGCCTGCCACGGCAGCATCGATTCGATGGCCTGTTGCGGGTCTTCGTCGGGGTAGAAGTCCGGCAAGGCGAAGGTCTCGAAACCTTCGGCAGCCAAGGCATCAAGCCGATGCCCGGGCAGCCGCCGACAGGCAAACGCGACATGACTGCCTTGCTGGCGCAGCACCCGCGCCAGCGTCAGGCAGCGGGCGATGTGGCCACTGCCGATGGTCGGCGAAGCGTCAGCGCGGATCAGTACTCTCATTGCAGTTCTCCGCCGGCCTTGAGCGCGGCGTAGAGGTATTCGGCGCGTTTCCAGTCTTGCAGCGTGTCGATGTCCTGCACCAGATGTCGCGGCAGAATGACCGGCAGGCTGGCGGGTGAATACAACACATCACCGCGCAGCCACGCTTCGCTGCGGCCCCAGTAGAACTGGCCGGCGTCCTGAAAGGCTTCGGGCAGATCCTGCGAGCGGGTTTGGCGGAATTCCGGATACAACGCGGTCAATGCGCCCTGCCCGTCCACCGTTAGCGCCCGCTGTACGGGGAAACCAAAGCTGCACACCGAAAAAGCAAACGACTTCTGCGGATGCTGCTGCAACAACTCGAATCCCTCGCGCAGAAAGCGTGACTGCAACAACGGCGCCGTGGCGTACACGCAGCAGGCGTAATCGAACGCGGGCAGTTGCTGCAAGGCATGCACGATCACCGCAGCGGTGCCGGTGAAATCATCCGCCAGTTCAGCCGGGCGCAGGAACGGCACTTGCGCACCGTGGGCCAGCGCCAGCTCGGCAATTTCCGCGTCATCGGTACTGACCACGACCTGTTCGAACAAGCCACTGTCGAGCGCCGTACGGATCGAGCGGACAATCATCGGCACGCCGTCGAACGCCAGCAGATTCTTGCGCGGGATGCGCTTGCTGCCGCCACGGGCCGGGATGATTGCGACGCTGTTCAAGGACGTTTTTCCAGTAGAAACCAGGTGATGTCGTCCACCGGGAATTGCGGGTCTCGGTGATAACCAAAGCCGTAATCGAGCAATTGCAGATCGGCATAACGATCGAGCATTTCCCCGGCGAAATCGCGCTTGAACAGCTTGCCGCTGTTGCCGCGATAGGACACTTCCACCGGTGCCGGGTTGTAGTATTCGGCGATCAGAATGTAGCGCTGGCTCAACGCATACAACTGCGCATAGGCAGTCGGCAGCAGCTCCGGCGCCAGATGGATCAGCACGCCTTTGCTCAGGGTCAGGTCGTAACTGCGCTCGCGCGGAAAGTCGAACAGCGAGCCGTGCCAGATCTGCGCGATGCCCAGTGCCCGCGCCTGAGCACAGGCGCTTTCATTGATCTCGACGCCGAACAATTCACTGTGCGGCAGCAGTTGACGCAGCGCCTGCAGGTTGTTGCCGGCATTGGTGCCCAGCTCAACCACACTGTCGATGCGCCCGGCGCGGCTCAGGGCCTTGGCGAACAACGCCAGGTTGGCCGCGACCAGTGGCTGACCGACATTGCGATCGACGTACTGGTTGCCGAAATCGCCCTGCCAGAATTTTTCCTGCTCACTCAGATCACGCATTGCACAGTCTCATTCGCCGCCGCAGCGGGGTTTATTCGGTCAGCCGGCGCAATTGCTCGACCACATGATCCTGCTGCTCATCACTGAGCAACGGATACAGCGGCAGGCTGATCGCCTCGGCGTAATAACGCTCGGCTTCGGGGAAGTCGCCTTCGGCAAAACCCAGGTCGCGATAGTACGGCTGCAAATGCACAGGAATATAGTGCAGGTTCACGCCGATGCCGGCGGCACGCAAGCCTTCGAACACCTGACGATGGGTCAGGCCGATGCGTTCGGTCTGCAAGCGCACCACGTACAGGTGCCACGCCGATTCCGCCTCCGGCTGCGCGCTGGGCAAGGTCAGTGGCAGGTAGGCCAGCAACCGGTCGTAACGCGCCGCCAGTTCGCGGCGACGGGCAATAAACCCGTCCAGTCTGGCCAGTTGCGACAGACCCAGCGCCGCTTGCAAATCGGTGATCCGGTAATTGAAGCCCAGCTCGATCTGCTGGTAATACCACGGCCCGTGGCTGGGTTCGCTCATCTGCTGCGGATCGCGGGTCATGCCGTGGCTGCGCAGGCGTTGCAGACGCTCGGCCAGTTGCGGGCGATTGGTCAGGACCATGCCACCTTCAGCGCTGGTGATGATTTTCACCGGGTGGAAACTGAACACGGTCATCGCCGCAAATTCCCCGCACCCCACCGGGCGCCCGGCGTAGCTGGCGCCCACCGCGTGCGAGGCGTCTTCGATCACGGTGAAATTGTAGCGCTCGGCCAGTTCGGCAATCTTGCGCAGGTCGCAGCTCTGCCCGGAGAACGCCACCGCCACCAACACTTTCGGCAGCGTGCCGTCCTGCTCGGCCTGATCGAGCTTCGCGGCGAGGGCGAAGGCATCGAGGTTCCAGGTCAGCGGATCGATGTCGACGAAATCCACCTCGGCGCCGCAGTAGCGTCCGCAGTTGGCCGAAGCCAGAAAAGTGTTCGGCGTGGTCCACAAACGGTCGCCCGGGCCCAGGCCGGCAGCGAGACAGGCGATGTGCAGCGCCGCCGTGGCGTTGCACACCGCCACCGCGAAGTCGGCCTGGCAACGTTCGGCCATTGCCTGCTCGAAACGCTCGATAGTCGGGCCTTGAGTCAGCCAGTCCGATTGCAAAACCTCGACCACGGCATTGATGTCCGCCTGATCAACGCTCTGCCGACCGTAGGGAATCATGCCGACAACTTCGCGTGCAGCTCGGCGATCTGCCCGACCGAGAGGTAGTGCGGATTGGTGTCGGAGCGGTATTCGAAATCCTCACTCACCGGCCGGCCATGTTCGCCGAGCTTGTCGATGGAGAAATCGACATCGACGCTGGTAAAGCGGATGGAAGGCTGGATGGTGTAGTGATCCTCGAATTCCAGGGTCATCCGCGCATCGTCCAGCGGCACCATCAGTTCATGCAGTTTTTCCCCGGGACGAATACCGACGTTCTTGTGCGGCAGATGCTCGGCCATGCCCCGCGCCAGATCGACGATGCGGATCGATGGGATCTTCGGCACGAACACTTCGCCGCCGTGCATCCGCGCAAAGCTGTCGAGGACAAACTGCACGCCGTGATCGAGGGTGATCCAGAAGCGCGTCATGCGCTCGTCGGTGATCGGCAGCTCCTGCGCACCGTCGGCAATCAGCTTGCTGAAGAACGGCACCACCGAACCCCGCGAGCCCGCCACGTTGCCGTAGCGCACCACGGCAAAACGCGTTTGTTGCTCACCGGCAATGTTGTTGGCGGCGACGAACAACTTGTCCGACAGCAGCTTGGTCGCGCCGTACAGGTTGATCGGGCTGGCGGCCTTGTCGGTGGACAGCGCCACAACCTTTTTCACGCCGTTATCGATGGCGGCGGCGATGATGTTCTCCGCACCATTGACGTTGGTGCGGATGCACTCGGTGGGGTTGTACTCCGCCGCCGGCACCTGCTTGAGCGCCGCCGCATGCACCACGTAGTCGATGCCGCGCATGGCCTGCCGCAGACGGTCGGCATCACGCACGTCACCGAGAAAGTAGCGCATGCACGGCGCGTTGAACGTCTGCTGCATTTCGTACTGTTTGAGTTCATCGCGGGAGAACACCACCACGCGCTTGGGCTGGTATTGCTCAAGCAGACGGGCGATGAATTTGCGCCCGAACGAGCCGGTGCCGCCAGAGATGAAGATCGATTTACCGTTGAACATGTGCTGATTCCTGTTGCTTGTCCGACGGACTCAAGCGAGTAACTGTGCCCAGTTGACCGGCGTGCTTTCACCCAAGGTAAAACCTTTGCCGATGAGGGATAGATTGGCGTTATAGGCACTGTCCTGCGCAAAGGCGCCGCCCCACTTCTCACGCAAAGCAGCCAGGGCTGATGGCGCTTGCGGCAAGAGGCCCGGATGCACAACCTGCACCAGCGGCGTCCACACAATGAGGTAACCCGCATCACCGGCCTTGAGGCACAGATCGACATCGCTCAAGCCGTCGGCGAACGTCACTTCGTCCAGACCGCCCAGTGCGTTGAACAGTTCTTTGCGGATCATCAGGCACACCTTCGACACCGCCGAATAGTTTTGCTCGACCGCCAGGCGCTGCATGTAACCTTCAGCGGCGTGTTTTTCACCGATAAAAGGCGAACCCACGCCATCGTTCAGACCAACAATCAAACCGGCATGAGCGATCTTGCCGTCACGATCGACGAGTTTGGCACCGACGATAGCCACTTCCGGACGCTGCGCGTGATTGAGCAACGAGTCGATCCAGTTCGGATTGACGACCTCGCTGTCAGCCGCCAACAGCACCAGATATTCACCCTGCGCCTGCTCGCTGGCGGCGTTGTACAACGCCGTCTCGCCGAGCGGCTGATCGGCACGCAGCACATTGACTTTGGGGTTGCGCAGCGTGCCCAGCCAGTCATTGACCTCGGCCGACTGATTCGGATTCGCTGCAATCAGCACTTCATAGCGGCTGTAACGGGTTCTGAGCAACACGCCTTCCAGGCAGCGACGCAGTGCCGGCAGGTCGTCGATGGCTGGGACGATGATCGACACCAGCGGCTGTTCGGCATGACGGTAATCAATCTGATAGGTACCGGGCGTCGCCGAGGTGACCCTTGCCTTGTATCCGCGATTGGTCAAGTGACGCAGCAGCGCCTGACGCTCGTGGGCATTCTCTTCCAGCACCGAGGCCTGGGTGATCAGCAGTGGCTCGTCGAGGTGCGCCAGGCCGCCAATGCCGCCCTGTTCGATGATGCGCAGCAGCAGATCCAGTTCCAGGGCCTTGCTGAAGTCGGCCTGATAACCACCGGCTTCGAGCAACACTTCGCGGCGAATCAACCAATGACGCGCCATCAGCGCTGGAACGCTTTGCAGCAGGTCCAGATTGAAGCCCGGGCGGAAGACGTCGACCAGCGCACCGTTTTCCTTGCGCTGGATTTCATCGGTGGCGACGGCGCGCACGCCTGTGGCGGACATCAGTTCCAGACTGGCCCGCAACAAGCCGCCAGCGGTGAACTCGTCGCCCGCTTGCGCCAGCAGCAGCCAGTCGCACGCTGACTGCTGAGCACTCTGATTCAACTTGTCGACGTAGTTGCTCTGGGTAACGCGCACGAAGTGCAGGGTATTTTGCGCGGTGGTCGCCACCGGCGGCTCGCCCGTGGTGAACACCACAATCCTGAACGCTTTGCAGTGCCCCTCGAGCAGACTGTCGAGCGAGACCTGCACCTTGTCGATCTGGTCATCCAGATCCAGCAGGAAGATGCCGAACTGCGGACCAACGTCATGGGCTGACAGATGTCGAGTGATCGACTCGACCTGTTGCGCCGACGGCTCACGCGCGGCCAGCCACTGCAGCAGGCGACCGGATTTCATGTTGTCGAAGACTGCCTGATGGTCTTCAATCACCAAGGCTTCAAGCCGATCGATCCACTCGTTCACCGACCCGGCGGCTTCGTCTTCACCCATGTTATTCAGATGCGCGGCAAGGCGTTTGACGACTGTCTGGTTGAAAGCATTGAGGTCGTGCGCCTGCCACAAACGGTCGACCACACTTTCCGGCGTATCGTTGTTACGCGCCTGCAGCAGGTGCGCCTGACGCGTCCATATCCCCTCAAGCCCTTCCAGTTGCATACGGCCGGCGGGCATGGCGTGCAGCATGAATTCGAACTGTTCCAGACGATCGAAGAACGGTTGGTTGTAGAACGGCATCTCGACGTACTGCAACGGACCAAAACGACGATCCGGATGCCTGAGGTTCTGGTTCCAGGTGGATTCGAAAATCAGTTCTGCAGTCAGCGCGCGCCCAGTCTTCAAGCTGTCAGCCATGGCCTCGAAACTCTGCAGGGCAAACGCCTTGAGCTGTCCGGCGTCGAGCCCTTGAATGGCGGTTGGCAGAGAGGCGAGAAACTCGGCAAAGGCCTCTCGCTCGGCAACCGATTTGCCGTCGGCGTAGGTCAGCGAGTGATACACATCGGTATTGTGCTCGGATACACCGTAGTTGATCTCACGCACCACATAAGGCATCGGCAGGATCCGCGCCTTGGCACTGGCCAGCAGGTAATAGACGTGACCGATTTCCTGCCACTGGAAATTGGTACCCGGTGGCAACGCCGAATGCCAGTTTTTCATCAGGTCAGTACGGGTCACCGCGTAGAACGGCGGGATGTACTGACTCATGTAATCGATGACCCGATCCTGCGCCCGCTCGGACGAATAGTCTTCCTGGACTTTCTTGTCACGCCGGTAGTAGTTCACGCCGTGGGCCAGAGACAGGTACATCAGGCAATAGCCGTGGCACATGCCGTAATCCTGGTTCGCCTGCAGGAAGTTCACGGACTCGGTCAGCGAATCGTGCAGGATGAAGTCATCGTCGGCCGCCAGCACCATATACGGCGTGGTCAGCTGCTCCACACCATAAGCCAGTTTGGCCTGCATGCCCCAGTAGGCGAACTGCGGCACATGGTGATAATCGACGGCAGAAAAATCCCCTTCAGGCCGCTCGACCGTCGAGTCGAGCACCATGATCCGGCAGGGCAAGCTGCTGTAATACTTCACCGCCCGGCGCAGGAACGCCGGCCGATTGTGAGTAATCAGCACCACGGTCAACAGCTCGTTGAGCGGTAGCGCCAGTTCAGAACTGTACTTGCCTTGCATAACTTCTCTCCACAACCGGCGACTCGCCGAGATAACGCTTTGGTGATGGTGCGAATTAACGAACGCGACGCAGATAGCCGTCCGGCGCCACGGTGATCAGCAGCTTGTTCTGCAACTGCTGGTCGATCTCGAAGTCCTGATTCTCTTCCAGGTACTTCCACACCGCGGTTTTCGGGTTGTCGCCCGGGCCCCATGGGCGATCCGGGAAGAAATCGGCCGGCATGTCTTCAACCACGGTGTCCATCACCACGCAGTAGCTGTCGACCGAGACCAGCGGCGCATACAGGCGCAGCTCTTCGAGCACGTGGTCGTGGGTGTGGTTGGAGTCGAGGACCAGAATGACCTTCTTGCCTTTGGCCGCAGCCTGCACCTGAGCGGCGATGGCCGGATCGATGCTCGAACCTTCGATCATCTTGATGCGCTTGGCCATCGGGTGGCTTTCGATCGCTTCACGGTTGTGCGGGCGGATGTCGAGGTCGATGCCCAGCACTTCGCCGTGACCTTGCAGTTCCAGCAGAGAGGCGTAATAGATGATCGAACCGCCGTGGGCGATGCCGCACTCGATGACCAGATCCGGCTTGACCTGCCAGATGATCTCCTGCATTGCCATCATGTCCTGCGGCAGCTGGATGATCGGGCGGCCCATCCACGAGAAGTGATAGCTGTACTTGTGTTTGGCCGATTCGTTGAAGAAATCACGGGCCAGGCCAGTGAGTTTCTGGTCGTCACCCTGCTGGGCGATCTGCTCGCGGCACTCGGCTTCGAAGGCTTGGTTGATGCTGTTGTCGGTCATGTTCAAAATCTCAAGGGTCACTGGAACGAAGCGCTGTCAACGGCGTGATAGACGTAACGTCCACCGGTCATCCGCTTGATTTCTTCGAGGTAATTGGAGTTCATCACAAACAGGTGGGCGCCTTCGGGCAAGGCGTCCATGGCCTCTTGCGGCGAGGACACCCGCGCGCCGCTCAGTGGCAGATAACGTCCCTGCTTGGCGGGGTTGATATCCACCACGCGATCCACCGCGACACCCGCGCGCTGCAGGAACAGCGAATAGATCACGCCTTTGGACGACGCGCCCCAGATCGCCGAACCCTGTTCAGGTGCGCACTGGATGATCTGCACTGCACGCTCAAGGCTCGCCGTGAAACCGTCCGGTAGCGTCAGGCGTGGCACCGGTTGCTGCGGGGTCAGGCGCAACGTCGACAGGTCGGCGACGATGTACAGGTACTGGCCGCCAAACAGGTGGCCGGCCTCGTGCACGGTGCCGAACATCCGGCGCAGGTCATCGAGGCGGAAATAATTGACGTGCTCGTAGAACAGGTCGAACCACGCTTTGTGCTCGAGGATCCAGTCGAAGCACGGCACTTCGATGTAGATCTGCCCGCCCTGGTTGGCTTCGGCGATCACCGACAGGAAGCTGACCGGGTCTTCGATGTGTTCCAGCACATGACGCAGCACGATGGCGTCCGCGGCCAGGCCGAGACCTGGGGTGAACGGCGCCTTGATTACGTCGGCGTTTTCGCCTTCGTAGGCCGGATCAATCCCGGTGATCGAATAACCGAGGCCCTTGAGCAGCTCAAGAAAGTAGCCCTTGCCGCAGCCGACTTCGATCAGCTCCCGGCCCTTGAAGTGTTTGGCGATGATGCCTTCGACGTCGCTCAGGTGCTTTTGGAACTGGCCCGAATGGGCCTGTTCGTTCTGATAGTCGGCGTCATAGCTGAGCTTGTCGGCATCGAACGCGGCGTTGAAGATCAGACCGCTGCGCTCATCCTGCACCAGCAACATGTCGGCGCTGGCCGACGCCTTTGCCGATTCAGGGTCGGCAAAGGTGCGGTTCTGCAACACCGGCAGGTCGGTGACCCGATACAACTCGTGCCTCATTGCGGCTCTCCCAGTAGCTGTTGCAAACGCTCGGTCACGGCCCAGAACGCCATCGGTTCATGGGTCGGATAGGGGTAATGGCCGAGGTTCAGATTCAGTGCCGCACCGCGCTCGCGCAGACGTTGTTCAACCAGTGTGCGCACCGATACCGGCTGGCCGCTGGCGCAATTGATCACGCCGTTGAAATCGCGCTGATGGACGATCGCGGCGAGGTAATCAGCAGCGCTGGCGATCGGCAAAAAGTCGCGCAGTTGCTCGCCGCCGGACATGTTGAACGACGCCTCCCCGGCATCGATCGCCCGGTCCAGCGCCGCCAGCAGACTGTTGGGGTTCTGCCCTTCGCCATGCAGGTAGAACAGACGCGCCCACTGCAAAGTGAACGGTTTTTCCTGCTGCAGATTGTGCAAAAACAGCTGCAGCGTGTGTTTGGCCAGACCGTAAGGATTGCTCGGCTGCGGCTCGACGCTTTCGCTGAGCGGGCCGCTTTGCATGCCGTACTCGAAGCAGGTGCCGGTTACCAGGACTTGCGGTACGCCCGCCTCGACCGCGCCTTTGATAAAGCGGTAGTCGGCCATCAGGTTGTGCTCGAAATGGAACAGCGCCCGATAGTTCGGCAACCCCGGCCAAGCCAGGTGCGCCAGCACGTCGATACCGTCGGTGAGCGCCGCAATGTCGAGATCCGACGCGTGAATATCCGCCGCGACGAATTCGACGTCATTGATCCATGGCATGCTCGCAGCCGTATCTGTATTGCGCGCCACCGCGCGCACGGCGCAGCCACGCGCCAGCAACGCCGCGACCAGATGCCGACCGACGAAGCCCGTGGCCCCGCTGACCAGGACTTTCACAGGACTTTCATCTCAGGCACGGCGATCACGAAGCGCCCGTCCCACTGACGCACTTGCGCCAGTTGCTGACTGACTTCGTGCAGCAGGTTCCACGGCAACACCAGCACGTAGTCCGGTTTTTCGATGTCGATCTGCGTCGGCGCGACAATTGGAATACGACTGCCCGGCAAAAACTTGCCCTGCTTGTGCGGGTTGGCATCGGCCACCCACGCCAACAGATCCGGTTTGACCCCGGCGTAGTTGAGCAAGGTGTTGCCCTTGGCCGCCGCGCCGTAACCGACCACACGCTTGCCCTCGGCCTTGGCCTGCAACAGGAAGCGCAGCAGTTCATGCTTGATGCGTTCGGCAGCCGGCGCGAGGGTCGCGTAGTACTCAGGGGTTTTCACCCCGGCAGCGAGCTCGGCCTGCAACTGTTGCTGCACCGCCGACTGCACCGCACGACGCTCACCGTCCTGGCGTTGCACGAACACCCGCAGCGAGCCGCCGTGAGTGCTCAACTGACTGACGTCGAACACTTCCAGACCATTGCGCTCGCACAGAGTCTGCACGGCGGTCAGCGACAGATACGAATAGTGCTCGTGGTACAGCGTGTCGAACTGCGCGCCAGCCATCAGCGTCAGCAGTTGCGGAAATTCGAAGGTAGCGACGCCGGTCGGCTTGAGCAGCGTGGCGAAACCACCAAGGAAATCATTGATGTCCGGCACATGCGCGAGCACGTTGTTGGCGGCCATCAGGTCGGCGCCCCAGCCTTCGCTGTGCAGCTGCGCAGCGCTGTCGCGACCGAAGAACACTTCACGAATCTGCAGACCCTTTTCCCGCGCCGCTTGCGCGGTGCTGCGGGTCGGCTCGACACCCAGACACGGAATGCCGCGAGCAGCGACGTATTGCAGCAGATAGCCGTCATTGGCGGCGATTTCGACCACACGGCTGTCAGCGTTCAGAGCAAAGCGCTCGACCATCTCGGCGACATAGCGCTCGGCATGGGCCAGCCAGGTGCTGGAGAACGAGCTGAAGTAGGCGTACTCGGCATCGAACAGGCTGTCGGCGCGGGTGTAATCCTCGGTCTGCACCAGCCAGCACTGCTGGCACACGGCGACCTTGAGCGGCACCCATTGCTCGGCCTGTTCCAGGCGCTCGGCGTGCACGTAGGCGTTGGACGGTGGCGAGGTGCCGAGGTCGATCAGCGGCAGGCTCAGCGGTGCGGCGCACCCACGGCAGTTCATAGACGCACTCCGGCAAAGTGTTGATCGAGCGCGGGATGGCTGGCATCACGCGCTGACAAATTATTGACAGGCAACGGCCAGGCAATCGCCAGCCGTGGATCGTTCACCGACAAGCCGCCTTCGTGCTCCGGCGCGTAATCGGCGCTGTGCAGGTAAAGCAGTTCGGCGTCGTCGGTCAGGGTCTGGAAACCGTGGGCGAAGCCGGCCGGGATCAACAGGCTGCGACCATCGCCAGCCTTGAGGTGCTCGGCGTGCCAGTGCAGAAAGGTCTCGGAATCCGGACGCAGATCCACCGCCACGTCCCACACTTCACCGCGCAGGCAGGTGATCAGCTTGGCTTCCGGCGCATTGGCATTCTGGTAATGCAGACCGCGCACGCTGCCCTTTTCACGGGTGCAGGAATGGTTGATCTGGCGGATGTGAAATTCGCGGCCGAACGCACTCAGGCTGCCTTCGCAGAACAGCCGGGCGAAATGCCCGCGCTGATCTTCGAAGCGTTTGTGCTGGACGCTGAACAGCCCGGCCAGCGGCAACGCCTTCAGGGAGAATTCGCTCACAGCGCGCCTCGGTACAGGTTCAATTGGCCGAGGGTCACGGCACGCATGTCATCGCCGTTCTGCCACGCCAGATGCCAGTCGAGGGTCTGGGTCAGGCATTGCTGCAAGGTCCAGCGTGGCTGCCAGCCCAGCACCTGACGGGCACGGCTGCTGTCCAGACGCAACAGACCGGCCTCGTGCAGTTCGCTTTTCTCGATGCGCAAACCACGTGCCTGAGGCCAGCGGTTGGCAAGCAGTTCGACCACTTCGCCGACGCTGCACATGTCCGCCTCGCCCGGGCCGAAATTCCACGCCCCGGCGTATTCCGGGCCTTGCTCGTAGAGGCCGGCGGCCAGTTGCAGGTAACCGGCCAGCGGTTCCAGCGCGTGCTGCCATGGGCGCACGGCTTGCGGGTAACGCAGGGTGACCGGCTCGTCTGCAGTCCAGGCCTTGAGCACATCGGGAATCAGCCGCTCAGGGGCGAAGTCACCGCCACCCAAGACGTTGCCGGCGCGCGCGGTGGCCAGGGCCAGACCGTGTTCAGCGTACTTGTCAGCCGGGAAAAACGACGCGGCGTAAGACTGCGCCAACAGTTCGCAGCAAGCCTTGCTGCTGCTGTAGGGATCGTGGCCGCCGAGGGCTTCGTCTTCGCGGTACGGCCACAGCCATTCCTTGTTGGCGTAGACCTTGTCGGTGGTCACCAGCACGCAGGCGCGCACGCAACCAACCTGACGAATCGCTTCGAGCAGGTTCAGCGTGCCCATGACATTGCTGGAGTAAGTGCCCAGCGGGTCGCGATAACCTTCACGCACCAGCGGCTGCGCGGCCAGGTGCAGGACGATCTCCGGCTCGGTGTCGGCGATGATCTCCAGCAACGCGCCGAGATCACGCAGATCGCCACGTTGATCGTTGATCCCTTCGTGAACCCGCGCCAGTTCATACAGGCTCGGTTCGGTCGACGGATCCAGCGAAAAACCGCTGACTTGCGCGCCGAGGCTTTGCAGCCACAGGCTCAGCCAGCTGCCTTTGAAACCGGTGTGACCGGTGACCAGTACGCGTTTGCCGCGCCAGAAATCCGCACTCAGGCCCATTGCTTCCATGGGGCCTCCCCGCTCTGCCACAGCGCTTCGAGGTGGTTCTTGTCGCGCAGGGTGTCCATCGGATGCCAGAAGCCTTCGTGTTCGAAGGCGTTGAGCTGTTCGTCCTGAGCCAGACGCGCCAGCGGCTCGGCTTCCCAGGTGGTTTCATCGCCAGCGATATAGGACAGGACTTTGGGTGACAGCACGAAGAAGCCGCCGTTGATCCAGCCACCGTCGCCGCGCGGTTTCTCGGTGAAACCCAGAACCTGATCGCCTTGCCGCTCGAGGGCGCCGTAACGTCCCGGCGGCTGCACCGCGGTGACGGTGGCCAGGCGACCGTGGGCTTTGTGGTATTCGACGAGTTGAGCAATGTTGATGTCGGAAACACCGTCGCCGTAGGTGAAGCAGAACGCCTCTTCATCCTTGAGGTAACGCCCGGCACGCAGCAGACGGCCACCGGTCATGGTTTCCTCGCCGGTGTCGATCAGGGTGACGCTCCACGGCTCGCTGTAGTTCTGGTGCACGTCCATGCGGTTATTGCGCATGTCGAACGTGACGTCGGAGGTGTGCAGGAAGTAATTGGCGAAGAAGTCCTTGATCGCATAGCCCTTGTAGCCCAGGCAGATCACGAAGTCGTGAATTCCGTGAGCGGAATACTGCTTCATGATGTGCCAGAGAATTGGCTTGCCGCCGATCTCGATCATCGGCTTGGGCTTGAGGTGCGACTCTTCACTGATGCGCGTGCCGAGGCCACCCGCCAAAATAACTGCCTTCATCGTCTCCCCTCTCGTTCGTCACCGGGCTGCGCATGGCTTGGTTGAGCGATGCGGGCCGTCTGGCTAACCCTTTTGCCGCCTGCGGCGCCGCTGCGATGACCGCGAGCGCTCGTTTTATGGCGATTTGAGGGGGACTTGCAGGAAACGCGCCAGCTCCGCGAGCGCTGCGTCGGCGGGAGTTCAAGGCATGAAAAAGGGATGAGTCCGTTGCCGGAATCATCCCCTTCATCAAGCGACTTCAATGAATCGGACGGATCAGCCAAACATCGCGAATCCATCGATCGTGGCCGGCAGGTCGTAGGACTGGCCGTCAGCGGTCTGCAGATGTTCGATGTTGTTGTACCCACCCACATACCAGTCCACCAGTTTCACGCCATTGGCCGGCACACCGCTGCTGCCGTCATTGGCGCCGTGCAGGTAGGCATCGTCGCCGACGCGCGTGACGCTCAACTGACTGAGGTTGGCAATGGTGTTCATGATCAGGGTGTCGTTGTAGCTGCTCGCCATATCCTGAATGGATACCAGGCCTGGGGCATTCACCACATAGGTGTCATCGCCATCGCCACCTATCAGCGTATCGTTCTGCGGCGCCTCGCCATCCAGACCGGATGCCAGGCCTCCATAAAGAATGTCCGCACCTGCGCCACCCTGAATGAAATCGTCGCCCGCACCGCCTTCCAGAATGTTGTCGCCCCAATCACCTTGCAGCACATCATTGAAATGGCTGCCACGCAGGTTTTCGATGTCGATGTACGTGTCGTAGAGAGCGATCCCGCTCTGCGGGCCCCAGCCGAGAGAAACGCTCAAACCCTCAGTGCTGTCTTCATAGCTGACGGTATCGACACCGGCTCCGCCTTCGAAGCGATCGCCACCCGCGCCGCCGAACAGGACGTCGTTGCCGGCGCCCGAAACGATGACGTTGTCCCCGTCATTGCCGTAGCCCGTGAAGTCTGCGGTGCCGGTATACGTCATTTTTTCAATGAAGGGGTCCATGTGCAGCGACGACAGGCTGGTGTACACATGGTCGATGCCACCAAAGAGGTCTGTCTCGACGATGCTGACACCGGTGCTGTTGATGGTGTACGCATCGTCGCCCATTCCACCTTCCAGCGTCACGCCCGCGATGTTGGCCGTGAATTGGTCAGCGGACGATGTGCCGATGACCTTCTCCACGTTCAGCAACGTGACACCCGCGGCACCGGCGCGCTGGCCGATGTCGACGCTGACGCCATCCCAGGATTGGCGATAGCTCACGGTGTCGTAGCCATCGGCGCCATCCACGGTCATGGCGTTATCGAGCAGGTACACCTCGTCATCGAAATTCGATCCCTGAATTGCCTCGATGCCGGTGAACGTATCGCCGTAGGCAATGGTCAAGCCATCGTAGTTGGCAAAGTCCAGAACCCGAACACCTTCAAGGCTGTCGGTGTAGCTGACAGTATCGTAACCATCGCCACCGACAAAGTGGTCGGCACCGGCACCGCCCCACAGCCAGTCATTGCCCGCACCGCCGATGATTTCGTTGTCACTGGCGTTGCCGTAACCCTTGAAATCGCCGGTACCGGTAAAGGTCAGCTTCTCGATGAACGGATCCATCTTGATCGTGTTGAGGCTGGTGCGCAGTTCGTCGTAGCCACCGTAGTTTTCTTCAACGAGGGTCACGCCTTCGGCGTCGACGATGTACAGATCATCACCGCCGCTGCCCTCCAGCGTCACCCCGCCCACGGAAACGGTGAACGTGTCGTTGTGGTAACTGCCGGCCACCTTCTCCACCGACACCAGCGTATCGACCTTGCCGTCAGGCCCTGCGACCGTTGCCGCACCGATGCCAAACTCGACGTTGACTCCCGACCCCATTGCGTAATAGTTCGCCGTGTCAAAACCTTCACCACCGTCGAGCAGGTCGGATCCCGCACTGGCCAGCAGTTGATCGTCGGACTCCAGTCCATGGAGTTCGTCATTGCCATCGGTGCCCGACAGGACATCCGCTTCACTCGTTCCATTTACTACTGCCATTTGCTTCTTCCTTGCGTTGTTGTCGAATCCGGAAATCGGTCACCTCAGACGCTGGCCGGACAGGTCTTCGCTGACCGTGCCAATTGAGCGCATGGAAAGGTATCGACAGAAAAATCCCGATGCTTGAGCCCGCCGCCAAAAAAAGTATCCGGCTTGATACAAAAACTTTTTGCCATGCAAAAAAAACAGGCGACTCGAAAGTCGCCTGTTTTTCAGTGGGCCGTGCGTGAATTGATCAATCCGCCAACCAGCCATACTCCCAATACCGCAGGTTATCGCCACGCAACACGTAGTCACGCAGCACTACCTCACGCAACTCATCACCCATGCGGTAACTGGCATCCGGATCGGCCAGGTGCATGCGGATCGCTTGCAGCCACTCGTCCGTGCTGTTGGTCTTGATCCGGGTACACGGCAGATAACCACGATAGGCCTCGGTGTCGGTGCAGATCACCGGATAGCCGCAGGCACCGTACTCCAGCAGCCGCAAGTTGCTTTTGCAGTCATTGAAGACGTGGAATTCCAGCGGCGCGAGGGCCAGGTCCAGGTTCAGGCTGGCCAACTTCGCCGGGTAGACCTCCAGATCGATCACGCCGTGGAACTCATGCATGTACGGCAGCAGATCGTCCGGGCACATGCCGAAGAAAACCCAGTCGACTTCGTTGGCCAGTTCGCGCACCACATCGGCGATCACCGCCAGATCACCGTGGTGACTGGTCCCGCCGCCCCAACCGACCCGTGGTTTCTTCGAGGTGCGGCGTTGACTGCGCAAGTGGCTCCACAAGTCCTTGGACAGCATGTTCGGTACGACACGAATGTCGTGGTGCATGTCGGACAGCACGTTAGCCAGGGGCTGGGTCGATACGACCACACGATCACACAGACCGATGGCACGTCGCACCATACGCTCCATGTCCTGCTTGCTCGGCATGTTGCGGATGTGCGCATTGCGATGGGGAACGTCGATGACGTAGTCATCGAGCTCGAAGATGCGCCGCGCATTGAAGTATTTTTTCAGAGGCGGGATTTCATCGATGGCGTGTT
Organism: Pseudomonas sp. W15Feb9B; assembly: GCF_000828175.1. NCBI lineage: Bacteria > Pseudomonadati > Pseudomonadota > Gammaproteobacteria > Pseudomonadales > Pseudomonadaceae > Pseudomonas > Pseudomonas sp. W15Feb9B. Next base: position 103,859 of record NZ_JTKF01000041.1, read on the forward strand.
CCGAATAGCGCCCTTGCAGCACGATCACATCAGGCGACTGGCGCTCGATATCAATGATCGACGGCAAACCGTAGCAAATGCGCCCCTCGACTCTGTTAGCCGCCTGCAACTCGATCATCGGCTGACTCATGCGGTAATGGCCGATGGCCGAGGCGTTGATCGGCACCACCAGCACATTCGGCAACTGCGCTTTGGAAAAGGCACTCCAACCGGTTCGCAGGCCAGGCTCAAGACTGAAGTTGGTGGCACCGACCCCCTGCAGAGTCAGGTTAATGTTGTAGGCCGGATCGCGGGCGATGGTTGGCAACCAGCGCTGGTAGAAGGTTTCCCTTTCCTCGGCGAACAGCGCTTCGTCTTCAGTCGTCGCCGCGGCGCTCGGGCGTGCGCCCACTGCGAGCATGGCGTGGGGATTCAATACCACCAGGTAGCCTTCGCGGCCGACCCGCAAACACAGATCCACGACGTTCAACGTCTGCTTCAGATCCTGTTCGTCGAGCCCACCGGCAACCTCGAAGACCGACTTGCGAATCATCAGGCAATCGCCGCCAACCGCGCTCAGGTCATGCACCGCTTGCAGGCGGAACATGTACCCGTCCGACTGCACGGGCTGGCCATAGAACGGCAGACCGACCGGGCCGTTCAAACCGAGAATCAGCCCGGCGTGCAACACACCACCGTCCGGATTGAACAGCTTTGCACCGACCACGCCGACTTCCGGGCGCTGTGCATGATTGAGCAGTTCGTCGAGCCAGTCGGCCTGCGTGATCACCGCAAAAGCATTGAGCAGCAACACATACTCGCCACGCGCATGGCTGACCGCAAAGTTGTGCGCGGCCGCCGCATTGCCCTTTTGCGGATAGCTCAGCACACGAATCCGCTCACTGCCCAGTTGCGCCATACCGTCCAGCCACACCCGCGCCTCGGCGCTTTCGCTGCCGTTGTCGACCAACAGTAATTCGTACTCGGTGTAAGCGGTCTTTTCCAGCAGCGTTTCAACACAGCGCTGCAATGCAGCCGTCTGGTCTTGAGTGACAATCACCACCGACACCAGCGGGCGTCGCGCATGAAGATAATCCACGCGGTTGAGCAGTTCGCTGCCGCCACGGCGGATGTCATGGGCAATCCCCAGGCGTTGCAGATGCGCTTCGAGAATCCGCGGGCTTTGCGCCACGACACCGGGCTCGGTCAGCCACTGGGAGAGGTCGAATTTGGACTCCAGCAACACTTCGGCGATGTGTCCCACGACGTGCAAGCCGTCGTTCTCGACCATCCGCCACAGCGCATCATGCGGCGCCAGTTCGGCAAACGTCGGCGTAAAGCCGCCGAGCGCCAGAAATCGCTCACGCTTGAACGCCAGGGCGCGCCCGACGTAGGGATAACTGCGCATCAGGTCGAGGTTGAAATCCGGTTTGAACGCAGGTTCTGCCGACTCGCCGTTGCGCAGGCTACCTTCGTCGCCGTACAGACATGTCAGGGTTGGGGTGTGCGCGATTCGGTCGGCCATGACCAGCAACGCCGGCGCCACCAGGCGATCGCCTGGCTGCAACAGATAGAACCAGTCAGCCCCTTCGAGCTGCGGCAGCAGTGTGTTGATCTGCTCCAGCCCATCATCCTGCAACGGCATGTGGAACACTCGCCCGTCAAGCCGCGCCTCGGTACACGAAGCGGACAGGACCAGGATCAGCTCTGGCGGATAATCCTGCGCAGCGAGCGCCTCCAACGTGCGCTCCAGACCATCGCGACTGCCCTGCCCGTCAATGATGATCGGTACGATGCGCGGCTGGCAGGGCCAACTGGCGAGCGTTTCCGGCAACCAGTGACGTTGCTGCTCGGTGAGCACCCGACATGCCAGCCACTGCGCGTACAGTTCGCCGAAGCTGAAGCTGTTGACGCCGACTCCCCACTCCTGACGGCTCTGCTTGGAACCCAGCGTTCGACTCAGGGGCAACTCTTGCCAGACCCGGGGCAACTCATCGGCCCGGGACAGCGGAACATAACGCACCCATCCCGGAGCAGGCGCCGATTCACCGCTGCGCGCCTTGAGCATTTGCGAAATCCACTCACGCTCGACTTGCGCAGCATCCTTCATCGGTTGCTGTGCACTCAGACGCTCCGGGTAGAGGCGTTCGGCACTGAGTACGCTGTTGGACACCGCCAGATTGCCGCGCCGCAGCAGGCAGACATACAGGGCAAAATCCAGCGTCGCGACGAAGCAGGCGCCGTCCTCGGTCAATGCCGGCAACAGCTCAACGACGTCGGCACGACGCATCAGCGCATTGCTGAATCCACCGAGCACGTTGACCGGGAATTTTTCAAAGATGCCCAGTACGTCGTCGCCCTTGAGCAAGCCACTGACTGGCGACAACGGCGTGTTTTCGATGCGCGCCGGCAGAATGATGTCGTTTGCGTCCCAGAGCAGCCGTTGCGCCACCACCAGGCTGACTTCTTCACGCTGCATTTCATGGGCCTGCTGCTCGATGCACGCGGAATAGAGCAGATCGTCATCGCACAGAAACTTGATGTACTCGCCCTGCGCCTGCTCGAGACAAGCCTTGAGGTTATCGACCAGCCCCAGCGTCCGCGGATTGCGCACGTAGCGTACGGCCACACCTGTCTGTTCGGTCACAGACGCGGTGATGGCTTCGATCTCGTCGCCGCGACTGTCGTCGCACACAATGATTTCGAGTTGGCCATAAGTCTGGCTCACCGCACTGTTCAAGGTCCGCTCGAAGAAGCGCGGATTGAAGGCGGGAATGACCAGACTGACGAGAGGAAGTGGATTCACGGCGGGCTCACAGGCGGTACGAGCCCGCTCGGTAAAGCGAGCCCATGAAACCGCAAAAAAACATTAACTGAGGGACGAGACAAACGGGCGCCGAGGCGCCCGTCCGACGTCAGATCTTGTTGAACAGACCCAACTGACTGATCTTGCTGAACGCCAGTTGCGAGGCTTGCAGCATGGTCTGCTGCAACGTCAGGCGGGTCATCACCTCGGCCGGATCCGAATCACGGATCGAACCCTGAGTCGTGGTGTTGGCCTGGATCAGGCTCTGGTTGGTCGTGTTCTGATCCTCCAGCGACTGGCCGCGAGCACCGATCGAGGTCACCGCTGCGCCGATTTGGTTGGAGGCGCTGTCGAGGTTACCCAGCGCCGATTCCATGGCCCCCTGGAACTGCTGCTTGACCACCGGATCACCGTCGACCGGCAGGTTCAGCGCCGTGACCATCTGGCCCAGGGTGTCGAGCACGTTCTGGGTCTGGTGGTTGTTGGACTGGATCGAGAACTGATCGCCCGCGCCCGGCGTACCGCCAATGGCGAAGGTCACACCGGCGGCCGTGGCGTTGCCGCCGACCATGGTGCCCGACGACACCGGCTTGCTGTCGGCGGTCACAGGGGCCGCGTACAGGTCGAAATCGGTGGCGCTGGTGAACTTCAGCACCGCGCCGCCGCCCGACGGGAAGGCCGCGCTGTACGCCGCCTGGTTGGTCACGCTGGAGCCGGTGATGACCGCCGTCGACGGGTTGCCCGGGCTGCGCGCGGTGGTAAACGAGTCAGGCGTGGCCGACAGCTGGAAGCTGTGACCGGCGATGACCGCGTCCGGGTTGGTGTCACCAGCCTTGAGGTTGATGTTCAACTTCATGTCGACGCCACGGAAGCTGACCGTCTGGTTGGCACCATTGCTGTTGCTGATCAGACCGTTCTGACTGGCCTCGGACGTCACGTCGTTGCCCAGGGCATCGGTGATTTTCAACTGCGTGCTGCTAATGAAATCCACGGTGTATGGCTGGCCCGCCGTGAACTTGGCGTTGTAGGTCGCTGCGGTGCCAACCGTACCGTTGGACAGCACCACACGACCGTCATCCACCGCCGGAGCGGTCATGTTGGTCTGCGTACGGCTGGTGTTGATGGTCTGCTGGAACGCATCCCAACCGGTGGTGTTGGTCGCGACCGACATGCCGTCGCCAATGCCCAGGTTGATCTGGGTCTGGTCACCGTTGTAGGTGTAGGTGCCGTCGACGTTTTGCGAGTACGGCGCGGTATCGGTCTTGGAACCGGAGAACAGATAGTTGCCGTTGGCATCCTTGGAGTTCATCAGGCCCAGCACTTGTTGCTGGATCTGGCTCAGTTCTGCCGCATAGGCCTTGCGGTTGTCGTCGGTGGCGATGCCGTTGTTGGCCGCCAGGCCGATTTCCTTGGCGCGCTGCAAAGCCGTGGTAATGGAATTCAGAGTGGACTCCTGCACGGTCAGCGCACTCTTGGTGGTGTCGATGTTGCCCTGATACTGGTCGAGCATCGCACTTTGCTGACCCAGCTTGAGCAGACGACCGGCGCCGATCGGATCGTCGGCAGCGGTGTTGATGCGCTGCAGGCTGCTCGCTTCGTTGGCGGTCGCGACCGTCTTACTGTAGTTGCGCTGATATTGAGCAGCTTGCGTCGCGTAATACTGGGCGGTGGAAATGCGCATGAATTACGACTCCTTAAAGACTGTTGATCAGCGTGGCGAAAGTTTCCTGCGCAGCTTTGATGATCTGCGAAGACGCTGTGTAGTACTGCTGATACTTGACCAGGTTGCCGGTCTCTTCATCGAGGTTGACCTGGGACAGCGAATCACGCGCGCCCTTGGCCTGATCGAGGATCACCGAGGTGGCGTCGTTGTCGGACTTGCTCTGCGCAGCCTTGGTACCGACGTTGGTCACCAGTTTGTTGTAGGCGTCGGTCAGGCTGATGCCTTTGCTGCCGCTGCCGGTGTCCACGGTCTGTTTGGTCTGCAGGCCAACCAGTGCCTGGGCGTTGCGGTTGTCCGAAGAGGCCGCGCCGGTCAGGTTGATGGTGAAGGTTTCGCCGGACTTCGGCGTCGCGCCCACGGTGGTCTGTACGGTGAAGGTCTTCTGCACGTTCGGCGTGACCGTGGTGTCCATCACCGGCGCGCCGGTGGAGTCGACCATGCCGACCTTGAGGTTCAAGGTGTTGGCCTGCCCCGGCACGATGGTGCCCGAACCGATGGTGTTGCCCTTGGCGTCGACCATGTTGTACGACTGGCTACCACTGGCGACCGCCCCGAACACCAGCTTGACCGGCGTCGAATATTTGAGCGCATTTTGCAACTCGGTCTGCGACGCCGGGTTGTAGATGTCAATCGAATCGGTCAGCGTCGGCTGGGTGTAGGTACCGGAATTGTTGGCACTGGCCACGCCGGTCAACGGCGCTGCCGCCGCGACTTTCTTCGGATCGGTCAATACGGTCTGAATCGAGCTCGCCGCGTTACGGGTCGGGGTCACCTTGAAGGTGTCGCCCGCGCTCAGGGCGCCGCCGTTGAGGGCCAGAGTGAAACCGTCAATCACAGGTGGCGGCGTGGTCGTGGTGCTGAACGAGCCCATGTCAGTGCCATCGGAGCGCTTGACCGAATAATTGGTGGCGCTGGTGAAGGTCACCTGGTAATCGCTGGTGGTCAGCTTGCCGGTGTCCTTGATGGTGACATCGAGGTTGCCCGAGCCGGCGCTGTTGCCCGCCTGCGCGATGCTGCGCTGGCTGATCAGCGCGGCACTGTTGATGTTGTTGAAAATCGCTGCACCGAAGTCACCGTTCTTGTCGATGCCCTGGGCTTGCTGGCTGTTGACCTGATCGGCCACCACCAGCGCGACACGGCCCAACTCGTTTAGCGACGGATCGAGCACTTCTTTGCGGTAGGTCAGCAGACCACCGATTTCGCCACCGCTCATGGCCGACGTGATGTCGATGACGCTTGAGCCACGGTCCATCTGAATGGCCATGCGCGTCGGATCATCCTTGCTCGGCACGGTGCTCAGGGTGTTGGTGGTATTGCCGATCACCAGCGGCTGGCCGGTGCCGATGTACACATCAAAACTGGTGCCACGCTCGACGACCTGCGCACCGGTCAGCTCGGAGAGCTGGCGCACCGCTTCGTTACGGCTGTCGAGCAGATCGTTCGGCTGACCGCCGCTGGTGGAAATCTCGCCGATCTTCTGGTTGAGATTGGCAATCGAGGTGGCCAGTTTGTTCACTTGCGACGTCATGTCCGCAAGGTTGCCGTTGATCGTGGTGTTCTGATCGTTCAGCTGTTTGGCCAGGGCATTGAAACGGCTGGTCAGCGCCTGCGCACCGGTCAGCACCGACTGACGGGAAGTGTCGTCCGTGGCAGAGGTCGCCACGCCCTGCATCGAGGTGAAGAATTTCTGCAGCACACCGGTCAGGCCGGTGTTGGTGTCGGACATCGAGGCATCCAGTGCAGTGGCCTGGGCACCGTACGCAGCCGCTTCGCTATTGAGCGAGGTGGCGGTATGCAGCTGGTTTTCGAGGTAAGAATTGTAGACCCGGCGCACGTCGGCCAGGGTCGTCCCCGTCCCGATGAAGACGTTGCCGAACTGCTGCGAGGACTTGGTGCTCTGCACGGTTTGCTGGCGTGAATAACCGGCGGTGTCGACGTTGGCAATGTTGTTACCTGTGGTCGCGAGAGAGGAAGAACTCGCGGACAACCCCGACATCCCGATATTGAGCAAACTCATGATTCAAACCTTACCGTGTGTTTATAGAGGCGTCGTTGAAACGCCGGCCGCAGCGTAGTTTTCGAAACTGTTCATCTGCTTGGCAATCTGCGAAATCTTCGTCGCGTAGTTCGGGTCGGTCGCGTAACCGGCCTTTTGCAACTCGCGTACAAACTGTTCTGGGTTATCGGCCGACTTCACGACATCTTGATAGCGATTGTTGGTCTGCAGCAAAGTCACCAGATCGTGGAAACTGTCCTTGTACGAGGCATAGGAACGGAACTGCGCCGTCTCCTTGACCATCTGCCCGTTGCGGAACTCGCTGGTGATTGCCCGGGCCGAATCGCCGGTCCAGTTGCTGCTGGCCTTGATGCCGAACAGGTTGTGGCTGCTGCTGCCATCCTGGGCACGCATGACCGATTTGCCCCAGCCGGTTTCCAGTGCGGCCTGCGCCACCAGATAACGCGGATCGACGCCAATACGCGCGGCGGCTTCTTTGGCCATCGGCAGCATGGTGTTGACGAATTCATCGGCGGAGCTGAACGCGCGCTTGGCCGGCGCCAGCGGAATCTGCGCCATTGCCCGACCGTAAATCTGCATCTGCCCGCCGGACGCCTTGGCGTCTTCGGCACGGGTCAACCAGTCGCCGTTGTACAGAGGACCGGCGCCGGTGGTGGCCGTCGTTGCGGCACGTTGCGGCAAGGCATTGGCGGTGGTCGGCGTGGCGGAAGGCACCAGACCGGCGAGCAAACGATCGGCCAGTTTCGGCGGCAAGGCCAGACGACGCTTGTTGATCATGGCCATGTCATTGCTGTGCGAGGCTTCGGTCGTGGCGACACGCCCGGAACGCGACGCCCACAACGGACGCTCGCCATTGAGCCGCGATAACGGCCCATTGGTGGCGGTCGTGCCGGCGGCAATCGGCGTCTGCACCGCAGCCGCTTTCGCCGCCTCTTGCTTGGCGGCGGACGCGGCCGCCGCCTCGCCTGGCGCCAGCGGTTTGTTCCTCGACATCTGCTTCATCAGCACGTCGGCCAGACCGATACCCCCGCCCTCACGGGACAGCGAGACCGCCAGTTGCTGGTCGTACATTTCCTGATATTGCTTGGCCGCCGGGGTGTTCATCGGGTTGTCTTTACCCAACGCCTCGGTGGCCGAACGCATCGACTTGAGCATTTCGCCAAGGAACAGCGATTCGAATTCCTGCGCCACCTTGCGCATGTTCGCATCACTGTTCTTGTCGCCGACCTTGAGCTGGTTCAGACGATTGAGATCGGAGTACGAACCCGAATCGCCCGTGCCCACCAGACTGCCTTTGCGCATATCCATGGTCGCCGTCCTCAGATCACGATCAGGTCGGCTTGTAACGCGCCGGCCTGCTTGAGTGCTTCGAGAATGGCCATCAGGTCACCCGGTGCCGCGCCCACTTGGTTCACCGCCCGCACGATCTCGTCGAGGGTGGTGCCCGGGCCGAACTTGAACATCGGCTTGGCTTCCTGCTGGGCATTGACCCGCGAGCGTGGCACCACGGCCGTCTGCCCATTGGACAACGGGCCCGGCTGGCTGACGATCGGGTCTTCGGTGATGGTCACGGTCAGACTGCCGTGGGTCACGGCGGCCGGCGAGACTTTCACGTTCTGGCCGATGACGATGGTGCCGGTGCGCGAGTTGATGATGACTTTCGCCACCGCCTGACCCGGGTCCACTTCAAGGTTTTCCAGAATCGACAGATAGTCGACGCGCTGGCTCGGATCGAGCGGCGCCGTCACACGGATCGAACCGCCGTCGATGGCTTGCGCCACGCCAGGGCCGAGCATGTCGTTGATCTTGTCGACGATGCGCTTGGCGGTGGTGAAGTCGGAGCGGTTGAGGTTCAGCGTCAGGCTGTTGCCCTGGTTGAAACCGCTCGGTACCGAACGCTCCACCGACGCACCGCCCGGAATACGACCGGCCGACGGAACGTTGACGGTGATCTTCGAACCGTCACGCCCTTCGGCATCGAAACCGCCGACCACCAGGTTGCCCTGAGCGATGGCGTAGACGTTGCCGTCGATACCTTTGAGCGGGGTCAGCAACAGGGTGCCGCCGCGCAGGCTCTTGGAGTTACCGATCGAAGACACGGTGATGTCGACCTGCTGACCCGGTTTGGCGAACGCCGGCAGATCGGCACTCACCGACACCGCCGCAACGTTTTTCAACTGCACGTTGCCCGATCCCGGCGGCACCTTGATGCCGAACTGCGAGAGCATGTTGTTGAAGGTCTGCAGGGTGAACGGGGTTTGCGTCGTCTGGTCGCCGGTGCCGTTAAGCCCGACCACCAGGCCGTAACCGATCAACTGGTTGGAACGCACGCCGGAAATGCTGGCGATATCTTTCAGCCGCTCGGCGTGGGCACCAAAGGCAGCGGACAACAGGGCCGCCGCCAGCATGAGGCTCTTGAAATTCAAAGTCGCCACCTAGAAAGGGAACAGCGGGCTGAGGAAGAAACGGTCGAACCAGCCTGGCTGACTCGCATCGGCAAACGAACCGGTGCCCGAGTAGGTGATGCGCGCATCGGCGACGCGGGTCGACGACACGGTGTTGTCGGTGGCGATGTCATCGGCACGCACCAGACCGGCGATCCGCACCAGCTCGTCGCCGGTGTTGAGGGTCATCCACTTCTCGCCGCGCACGGCGATGATGCCGTTGGGCAGCACGTCGGCCACGGTCACGGTGATCGAACCGGTCAGGGTGTTGCCCTGCGCCGCTTTGCTGTCGCCCTTGGTCGCGCGGTCGCCGCTGTAGCCGACGTCGAGGCTCAGATCATTGCCACCCAACGGGTTGTTGGTGGTGCCACTGCCGCCAAACAGCGAAGTCAGGCCGATGCCGGTCTTGCTGTTCTTGGCCACCTGGGAGTTGGCGTTCTTGCTGGCCTGAGTCTTCTCGTTCAGGGTGATGGTGATGATGTCACCGACCCGGAACGCCTTGCGGTCGCTGTACAGGTTCTGCTCGAAGCCGGCCTGATAGATCGAGCCGTTGTTGGCCGCCGCCGGCAATGGCGTGCGTGGCAACACCGGAGCGTAGTAAGGGTCATTGGGCTTGGGCGTCGGTGCGACGCAGCCCGCGAGCGAGACGACCCCACCCAATGCCAGAACAGATACGAAGCGTTTCATGACCCTACCTCACGGTGTTGCTGGCGGCCTCAGGCCGCCCCATAGACTTGATTACAGATTCTGCGTTACGAACGAGAGCATCTGGTCGGCGGTGGAGATCACCTTGGAGTTCATCTCGTAGGCGCGCTGAGTGGTGATCATGTTGACCATCTCTTCAACGGTGCTGACGTTGGAACCTTCCAGGGTGTTCTGCAGCGTGGTACCGAAACCGTTCAGGCCCGGAGTGCCGATTTGCGGCGCGCCAGAAGCAGCGGTTTCCAGGAACAGGTTGTTACCCACCGCCTGCAGACCGGCCGGGTTGATGAAGTCGGCGGTTTGCAGGTTGCCGATCACCTGAGCGGCCGGGTTGCCTGGCACGGTGATCGAGACGGTGCCGTCGGTGCCGACAGTGAAGCTCTGCGCGTTGTTCGGGATGACGATGGCCGGTTCCAGGGCGAAACCGCTGGCGTTGACGATCTGGCCGTTGGAGTCGAGGTGGAAGGTACCGTCACGGGTGTAGGACGTGGTGCCGTCCGGCTGCAGGATCTGGAAGAAACCGCGACCGTCGATGGCCATGTCCAGCGGCTGCTCGGTGGTTTGCAGGCTGCCGGCGGTGAAGTTTTTCTGGGTACCGACGATGCGCACACCGGTACCCAGTTGCAGACCCGACGGCAGTTCGCTGTCCTGGGTCGACTGGGCGCCTGGCTGACGCTTGATCTGATACAGCAGGTCCTGGAACTCGGCACGGTCACGTTTGAAACCCGTGGTCGAGACGTTCGCCAGGTTGTTGGAAATGGTGGTCAGGTTGGTGTCCTGGGCGGACAGACCGGTTTTGGCAACCCATAGAGCCGGAAGCATTCGATTCTCCTCGTGCGCCTGTTTTACGGCGCGACGTTCTGATAATTAGCTGATCTGCAAGACCCGAGCCATGGCCTGGTCGTCGTCTTTGGCGGTGTTCATCATCTTGACGTGCAACTCGAACTGCTTGGCCAGGGCCAGCACCGAGGTCATTTCTTCCACGGCATTGACGTTGCTCGACTCGAGGAAACCCGACACCAGTTTGACGTTGGCGTCGGCCGGCGCCGGCTGGCCGTCCTTGGTGTAGATCGAGCCATCGAGGCCTTTGTTGAGGTTCTTGATGTCCGGGTTGACCAGTTTGATCCGGTCGACTTCCGCCATGACGCGCGGGCCTTCGCCCATCGCACGAATACTGATGGTGCCGTCTTCACCGACTTCGACCTGCTGCTCCGGCGGCACGGCGATCGGACCGCCGTTGCCCAATACCGGCATGCCGTTGCCGGCGCGCAGTACGCCGAGGGCGTCGATGTTGAGGCTGCCGGTGCGCACGTAGCTTTCGCCGCCGTTGGGGTTCTGCACGGCAATAAAACCGTTGCCGGTCACGGCGACGTCGAGATCACGCCCGGTCTGCACCAGCGAACCGGCGGTGAAGTCGGTGGCGGGCCGCTCACTCATGGCAAACGCACGCGCCGGAAAGCTGTCACCGAACACCGGCATCGAACGCGCCTGCTCCAGGTCGCGCTGAAAACCGTTGGTGGAGATGTTCGCCAGGTTGTTGGCATGGGCCTTTTGCGCCAGTGCGTTCTGACTGGCGCCGGTCATTGCCACATAAAGGTACTTGTCCACACTCTTTCCTCTGCATGCCGGACGTTTGCCGCCCACCGCTGTACTGCTGAGCCATAAGCAATTTGCAGACCAACTTTTTTCTGGCGGCTTGCGGCCCGGTAAACAAAGGACTTGCGGGGTTTTGCGGGGAAATTGGAAATGTATCGAAGTCGAAAAACCGGCGGTGTTATGCCGCTTGGCGGCAATCCCGACTTTTGCGGATGGAAATAAAACCTGTGGTGAGGGAGCTTGCTCCCGCTGGGTTGCGTAGCAACCCCAAACCCATTCAATACGGTGTATCAGACAAACCGCATTGATCCGGTTTACGACTGCTGCGCAGCCGAGCGGGAGCAAGCTCCCTCGCCACAATGGTTACTCGGCAGGGTCTTTACCGACCTCATACTCGCGCAGCTTATTAGCGATGGTGGTGTGCGAAACCCCCAACCGCTTACCCAGTTGCCGACTGCTCGGGTGCTCGGAATACAAGCGCTCCAGCACCGCTTTTTCAAAACGCCCGACGATTTCGTCCAACCCGCCCTCCAGCGAGAAATCGCCAAGCGGCTGACGCACGCCGTAGTCCGGCAGGCGAATATGCTCGGCCTTGACCGTGCCGCCATCACACAGCGAGACCGCCTGAAACAGCACGTTCTCCAGCTGTCGCACGTTGCCCGGCCAGTGGTAGTGACTGAGACGCTCCATCGCCGCCGGCGCCAGTTTCGGCAGCGAGCAACCGATCTGCCGACTGGCCTGATCGAGGAAGTGTTCCACCAGCGGTGTCAAACCGTCGAGGCATTCGCGTAGCGGCGGGATGTGCAGCGACAGCACATTCAAGCGGTGATACAGATCCTGACGAAACTCGCCGCGCGCGCACAGCTCGGACAAGTCGACCTGAGTGGCGCAGATCACCCGCACATCCAGATACACCTCTTCATCGCTGCCGACCCGGCGGAAGCAGCCGTCCTGCAGAAAGCGCAGCAGCTTCACCTGCAAGCGCGGGCTCATTTCGCCGACGCCATCAAGAAACAGCGTACCGCCCGCCGTCAGTTCCAGCAGGCCGAGTTTGCCTTCGGCGCGCGCGCCTTCGAACGCGCCGGGGCCGTAGCCGAACAGTTCGGTCTCGGCCATCGACTCCGGCAGCCCCGCGCAGTTGAGCGCCATCAATGGCGACTGCCCACGCGGACTGGCGAGGTGACAGGCCCGCGCCAACAATTCTTTGCCGGTGCCGGTTTCGCCTTCGATCAACAGCGGCGCATCCAGTGGCGCCATGCGCCGCGCTTCACGCACCACCGCCGCCATCACTTTAGAACTCTGGAAGATACTGTCGAAGCCACGCAGTTCCTGTTTACGCACGTTATAGATGCGCTCACCAACGCGGTCGGCGCGGTGCAGGGTCAGCACCGCACCGGCCATGGCTTCGCTGTCGTCGTGCTCTGATTGCAGCGGCGCGATGTCGGCAAGAAAGATGTCGCCCTTGACCTTGACGCGCATGCCGTTGATTCGCGATTTGTTGGCGCGCACCAGTTCCGGCAGGTCGAAATCCTCGGCATAGCGCGACAGCGGAATCCCCGGCACCTCGTCCACGCGCACCCCGAGCAACTGCGCGGCCGCACGGTTGGCGGCAACGATCGAGCCGCCCATGTCGATCGACAGCACCGGAAATTCCAGCGCGCCAAGCAACGCATTCAACTCCATGTGCCGACGCTCACTGGGCATCAACCCGACGCGCTTGACCCCAAACACCCCGGCAATCGCTTCGAACTTCGGCCGCAGCGCCTGGAACTGAATGTTGATCAGGTTCGGGCAGTGCAGGTAGATCGCATTGCCATGCTCGCCGCCGACCTCACCGCGCGCAACGTTAATCCCGTACTCGACCAAGAGATTGAGAATGTCACGCAGGATGCCGATGCGGTTCTGGCAGTGGACTTTGATACGCATATGAATGACCCGACAAAGTGGGATTGAACACAATTCCTGTGGGAGCGAGCTTGCTCGCGAATGCGTCAGCACACCGACATTGATGTGTCAGACCTGCCGCTTTCGCGAGAAAGCTCGCTCCCACAGGGTATTGCGGTGCGCCCGGAACCCATTTTTCTGTCGAGGCGCGCAGATAGTTGTCAAGATTATGTGACAGCCACAGCCCTTTTCAAACCTGCAAATCAGCGCAAACGCGAGATATCCGCCAAAGCGTAACGATTTATTTACAAAATACGGTGATTATTCCTACAAAGATCGCATTCAACCTGCTGCATCTCGCCCCACTCTCGGGTAATCCTGACCCCATCGCTGGACATAACAAGAACGAATTCCCCTAGCAGGAGAGCAGTATGAAGCAGACGCAATACGTGGCCCGCGAGCCCGATGCGCAAGGTTTTATCGACTACCCCGCCGAAGAACATGCGGTGTGGAACACGCTGATCACCCGCCAGCTGAAAGTGATCGAGGGTCGCGCGTGCCAGGAATACCTGGACGGTATCGAAAAACTCGGTCTGCCCCATGACCGCATTCCGCAACTGGGCGAGATCAACAAGGTGCTCGGTGAGACCACCGGTTGGCAGGTTGCCCGCGTCCCGGCACTGATCCCCTTCCAGACCTTCTTCGAACTGCTCGCCAGCAAGCAGTTTCCGGTGGCTACATTCATTCGTACCCGCGAAGAACTGGACTACCTGCAAGAGCCGGACATCTTCCACGAGATCTTCGGTCACTGCCCGCTGCTGACCAACCCATGGTTCGCCGAATTCACTCATACCTACGGCAAGCTCGGCCTGCAGGCCACCAAGGAAGAGCGCGTGTACCTGGCGCGCCTGTACTGGATGACCATCGAGTTCGGCCTGGTCGACACCCCGCAAGGCAAACGCATCTATGGCGGCGGCATCCTGTCCTCGCCAAAGGAAACCGTTTATTCGCTGTCGGACGAGCCCGAGCATCAGGCCTTCGATCCGCTGGAAGCCATGCGCACGCCGTATCGCATCGACATCCTGCAGCCACTTTATTTTGTCCTGCCCAACCTCAAGCGCCTGTTCGACCTGGCCCACGAAGACATCATGGGCATGGTCAAGCAAGGCATGCAGTTGGGGTTGCACGCACCGAAGTTTCCGCCAAAACCGAAAGCCGCGTGATCCGCGACTTTTGCTGACAATTGAGTCTGTCAGTCGCCGCCACTTTGGTTTAGCGTGACGGCATTGACGGGCCGATAGTTTCTATAAAAAAAACACACTCGATTTCAGGAATCACACCATGTCCACTTTGAACCAAGCCCACTGCGAAGCCTGCCGTGCCGATGCGCCACAAGTCAGCGACGAAGAACTGCCGATCCTGATCAAGCAGATCCCTGACTGGAACATCGAAGTGCGCGACAGCATCATGCAGCTGGAGAAAGTCTTCCTGTTCAAGAACTTCAAGCACGCACTGGCCTTCACCAACGCCGTCGGTGAAATCTCCGAGGCCGAAGGTCACCACCCGGGGCTGCTGACCGAGTGGGGCAAAGTCACCGTGACCTGGTGGAGCCACTCGATCAAGGGCCTGCACCGCAACGACTTCATCATGGCCGCGCGCACTGACGAAGTGGCCAAGACCGCAGAAGGACGCAAGTAATGCACTTTGACGCCATCGGCCGGGTACCCGGCGACCCGATCCTCGGCTTGATGGAGGCTTATGCGCAGGACACTAACCCGCGCAAGTTCGACCTCGGCGTTGGCGTCTACAAGGATGCCCAGGGCCTGACGCCGATCCCCGAAGCGGTGAAAATTGCCGAGGCGCGACTGGTCGAAAGCCAGGACACCAAGACCTACATCGGCGGGCACGGCAACCCATTGTTCGGCAAGGTCATCAATGAGCTGGTGCTTGGCGCCGACTCGAAGCTGATCGCCGAACAGCGCGCCGGCGCCACCCAGACTCCGGGCGGCACCGGTGCCCTGCGTCTGGCAGCCGACTTCATCGCCCAGTGCCTGCCGGGCAAGGGCGTCTGGCTGAGCAACCCGACCTGGCCGATCCACGAAACGATTTTCGCCGCCGCCGGGGTCAAGGTCAGTCACTACCCCTACGTGGGCAGCGACAACCGCCTCGACGTCGATGCGATGCTTGCCGTGCTCAACGAAGTGCCGCAAGGCGACGTGGTGCTGCTGCATGCCTGCTGCCACAACCCGACCGGTTTCGACCTGAACCATGACGACTGGCAACGCGTGCTCGACGTCGTGCGCCGGCGTGACCTGCTGCCACTGATCGACTTCGCCTACCAGGGCTTTGGCGACGGGCTGGAGCAGGACGCATGGTCGACCCGGCTGTTCGCTGCCGAAGTGCCCGAGTTGCTGATCACCAGCTCCTGCTCGAAAAACTTCGGCCTGTACCGCGACCGCACCGGGGCGCTGATTGTTTGCGCGAAAACCGCCGACAAACTGATCGACATTCGCAGCCAACTGGCCAACATCGCCCGCAACCTGTGGTCGACGCCACCGGATCACGGTGCAGCGGTTGTCGCGACCATCCTCGCCGATCCGGAGCTGAAAGCCCGCTGGGCCGACGAAGTGGAAGCCATGCGTCTGCGCATCGCGCAGTTGCGCAGCGGTCTGGTCGAAGCGCTGGAACCGCACGGCTTGCGCGAGCGTTTTGCGCACATTGGCGTGCAACGCGGCATGTTCTCCTACACCGGCTTGTCGCCGGAGCAGGTCAAACAACTGCGTGAGCAGCACAGCGTGTACATGGTCAGCTCGGGCCGGGCGAACGTCGCCGGGATCGACGCCACGCGCCTGGCACTGCTGGCACAAGCCATCGCTGACGTCAGCAAGTAGATCCAGCTACACAACCCCCTGTGGGAGCGAGCTTGCTCGCGAATACGGAGTGTCATTCGACAGATATGTTGACTGATACACCGATTTCGCGAGCAAGCTCGCTCCCACAGTTGTTTTTGCCCCCCCTGCGGCCATCTGTCGCATTATTTTGAATTAAAAGTCTGATTGTCATTTTTCCTGCTGTATCCTGCGCAGGCTTTCAAGAAGCGCGGATCTACCAGATCTATCAACAGACTTAGCGAGGAGCGCAACCATGCACGAGATTCCTAATCTCCCCTTCCCAAGCCTGCACGTACCTGAGCAGACGACCACGCAACAAGCCGGTGCCCAACAGCCCGAGCCGAAAGAAGCCGTTGACAGCCGCAAGGCCGACCACGAAGAGTAAAACCCCGCCGTACAGACCGTGTGGAAAGCGCTAAGATGCGCTTTCCACACTGCCTGAAACCGAGCCCGCCATGACCGACGAATTCTCCGAAAGCCAAGCCGCCGTCCTGATCGGCGCCACCGAGAAAATGATCGAGATCTGGCAGCGCCTCTCTCCGGAAAAACAGGCTGCTTTGCTCGCCCGTTTTGGCAGCGAAGAAAACGCCCTCGCCGCCCTCGTCACCACGCAACTGGTCGCCCCGGCCAAACCCTGATACCCCCCATCGGGCAAATAGTTTTACTTTTCCCCGCCCCAGATGCGTTCACGCCGGTATCATAAGCAGCCTATCTAATCCTGCTTTGCCGTGGATCGTTCCCCATGTCGTCCTCTACGCCACAACCCCAGCGCCCCCTGGCGGTCACGCTGCAAGTCGTTTCCATCGTCCTCTTCACTTTCATCGGCTACCTGAACATCGGCATTCCGCTCGCGGTGTTGCCCGGTTACGTCCACAGTGATCTGGGCTTTGGCGCGGTGATCGCCGGGCTGGTGATCAGCGTGCAATACCTCGCCACCCTGCTCAGCCGTCCGTACGCCGGCAAGATCATCGACAACCAGGGCAGCAAGCGCGCGGTGATGATTGGTCTGGCCGGTTGCGGCTTGAGTGGCGTGTTCATGCTGATTTCGGCGTGGACACCGAACCTGCCGATGCTCAGCCTGATCAGCCTGTTGATCGGCCGTCTGGTGCTGGGCAGCGCGGAAAGCCTGGTCGGCTCCGGTTCAATCGGCTGGGGCATCGGCCGCGTTGGTGCGGCGAATACCGCCAAAGTGATTTCGTGGAACGGCATTGCCAGTTACGGCGCGCTGGCGGTGGGTGCGCCGTTCGGCGTGTGGCTGGTCGGCCAGCTGGGGCTGTGGAGCATGGGCGTCAGCATCATTCTGCTGGCAGCGCTGGGTCTGCTGCTGGCCTGGCCGAAAACCGCCGCGCCGATTGTCGCCGGCGAGCGTCTGCCGTTCATGCATGTGCTCGGTCGCGTGTTCCCGCACGGCTGCGGACTGGCACTGGGCTCGATTGGTTTCGGCACCATCGCCACCTTCATCACCCTGTATTACGCCACTCAGCACTGGGATAACGCGGTGTTGTGCCTGAGCCTGTTCGGCGCCAGCTTCATTGGCGCGCGGCTGCTGTTCGGCAACCTGATCAACCGCCTCGGCGGCTTTCGCGTGGCGATTGCCTGCCTGTCGGTGGAAACCCTGGGCCTGTTGCTGCTGTGGCTGGCACCGGATGCACATTGGGCACTGGCCGGGGCGGCGCTGAGCGGTTTCGGCTTCTCGCTGGTGTTCCCGGCGCTGGGCGTGGAAGCGGTGAACCTGGTGCCGGCCTCCAGCCGAGGCGCGGCCGTGGGCGCTTATTCGCTGTTCATCGACTTGTCGCTGGGGATTACCGGGCCATTGGCCGGGGCCATTGCGTCGGGCTTCGGTTTTGCCTCGATCTTCCTGTTCGCCGCCCTCGCCTCCCTGAGCGGTCTGGCGTTGAGCGTTTACCTTTACAAGCACACGGCGAAGTACCGAGAAGATTAGAAATCCACCTTGCCCCGCCCGGCCTTGATGCTGCCACGCTTGGTCTTGGATTCGAGCCGGCGCTTCTTCGAGCCGAGGGTCGGTTTGGTCGGGCGGCGTTTCTTTTCGACCTTGGTGGCGCTGAGAATCAGCTCGGTCAGACGCTGCAGCGCATCGGCACGGTTGGCTTCCTGCGTGCGGTATTGCTGGGCCTTGATGATCAGCACGCCGTCGCTGGTGATGCGACTGTCGCGCAGCGCCAGCAGCCGCTCCTTGTAGAACTCGGGCAAGGACGAGGCCGGAATGTCGAAGCGCAGGTGCACAGCGCTGGAGACCTTGTTGACATTCTGCCCACCGGCGCCTTGCGCGCGAATGGCCGTCAGTTCGATCTCGGCATCCGGCAGATGCACATTGTTGGAAATCACCAGCATGGAAAAGCGTCCGTATTCAGAAGCAGCAGGATACGCCATCAACCCTGTAGGAGCTGCCGAAGGGGCAATAAAAAACCCGGCACATTGGCCGGGTTTGTTGTTTGTTGCCTCAGCGCTTACTTCGAAGCACTCGCCGCGTGCAGCGCCTGTTGCGCACCGCGCTTGTTCTTGATCACGTAGCAGACCCACATGAACACGACCCACACCGGAATCGCGTACACCGAGATCTGGATGCCCGGGATCAGCAACATCACGCCGAGGATGAACGCGACGAACGCCAGGCAGACGTAGTTACCGTACGGGTACCACAGCGCCTTGAACAGCGGCGTCTGCTGCGTCTTGTTCATGTGCTGGCGGAACTTGAAGTGCGAGAAGCTGATCATCGCCCAGTTGATCACCAGGGTGGCCACCACCAGCGACATCAGCAGTTCCAGCGCCTGTTGCGGCATCAGGTAGTTAAGCAACACCGCCACCAGCGTGACCGCCGCGGACGCGAGGATCGAACGCACCGGCACGCCGCGTTTATCGATCTTCGACAAGGCCTTAGGCGCATCGCCTTGCTCGGCCATACCCAGCAGCATGCGGCTGTTGCAGTAAGTACCGCTGTTGTACACCGACAGCGCCGCGGTCAGTACCACGAAGTTGAGGATGTGCGCGGCGGTGTTGCTGCCGAGCATCGAGAACACCTGCACGAACGGGCTGCCGCTGTACGAATCGCCGGACGCATTGAGCGTTTCCAGCAGACTGTCCCACGGGGTCAGCGACAGCAGGATCACCAGCGCGCCGATGTAGAAAATCAGGATGCGGTAGATCACCTGGTTGATCGCTTTCGGGATCACGGTTTTCGGCTTGTCGGCTTCGGCTGCAGTGAAACCGAGCATTTCCAGACCGCCGAAGGAGAACATGATGATCGCCATCGCCATCACCAGGCCGCTGACGCCGTTGGGGAAGAACCCGCCATGCGACCACAGGTTGCTGACCGAGGCCTGCGGGCCGCCATGGCCGCTGACCAGCAGGTAGCTGCCCAGTGCAATCATGCCGACGATCGCCACGACCTTGATGATCGCAAACCAGAATTCAGCTTCACCGAAGACTTTGACGTTGGCCAGGTTGATCGCGTTGATCAGCACGAAGAATGCAGCGGCGGTGACCCAGGTCGGGATGTCCGGCGCCCAGTAGTGGATGTACTTGCCGACCGCGGTCAGCTCCGACATGCCCACCAGAATGTACAGAATCCAGCAGTTCCAGCCCGACAGGAAACCGGCAAAACCGCCCCAGTACTTGTGTGCGAAATGGCTGAAGGAACCGGCCACCGGCTCTTCGACGATCATCTCGCCGAGCTGGCGCATGATCATGAAGGCGATGAAGCCGCAGATGGCGTAGCCGAGGATCATCGACGGGCCGGCGGATTTCAGGACCCCGGCCGAGCCGAGGAACAATCCGGTACCAATCGCACCACCGAGGGCGATCAGTTGAATATGGCGATTTTTCAGGCCGCGTTTCAGCTCGCCTGATTGCGAGTTTTGTCCACTCATGAAAAAGGTCCCACGCAAGGTTTGATGATGTTCAGTAGACGTTGCTGCAAGGTTGCGATTTCAGACAACCCCGATCAAACCCCAGCGCAAGCACCAGGAATTCAGCGTTTTTACAACGGTCATGCGTCACCTGTTTGTTTTTATCTGTGACGAAATCGAACCCGACACGCTTGTGACGTGGCGGAGTGAACAAGGCGGATAGCCTTGAGGTTTGCGCGATTACGCAGAGGGTCACAGTTAAAACGCGGCGCATTGTACACCGCTAACCCCCTGCTGCCAGACCCCGCTGGATCAGCGTGGCGCCTGCCGGGATTGCGTGGGTCCGCCTCGAGACACTCGGGCGACTGCAAAAAATGAGTCAGGCCTTTGCAGGCCATCGACGGGGACGAGCGAAAAACCGCCCCACGGAGAGAAGTGAAGATCAATCTCGGCGTTCATTGCGCCTCCTTCTTGTTATGCACCTGCACGACAGGCATGGGGCGCATCTCACCCTGCAAACGAGGCTGAAACAAGCGCGCCAGAGCCCTGCGCGGGGCCTTTGCCGCTTGGCCCCGGCAGGTTTTCCTTACAGAGTCGGCAACGGGGTGAATCCACTGGCCTTTACCGGGGTTTTCGTAAACTTTTCTTTACAACGCGTAACGCAGATTTTCCATTTCGGAAAATTCTGTAGGACGTCTGCAAATTGACGGTAGCTAGCTTGCTAATGAAAGTGGCCGCTTAGTTTTTTGTTTTCAAATAAGAAAACCGCCGCTTAAAAACAGAATAAAAAGTTTATTTAAATTTTAAATAAATAATTTTTTGCATTACAAAACACCCTGAACTAGGTTCTTCACGTCTTGCCGGCCACCTCGACCGGCCAGTCATAACCGTGAACGTCATCTAGGAGATCGACCATGCAAGCACTGGAAAAAGACCTGGACACCGAACTGCAACTGGACGAATGGTTCGAAGCACCGACCCATGAGGCCGCCGTGGAAATGATGCAAGCCGACGCGGTGGTTCCGTTCGGCACGGCGATGTGGCCTCTGTAAGACATCCCCGGGCAGGCACGATCCGGCCGGTCGTGCCTGCCGCTTTCTCACGGTCAGTCAGGGAGGACTCATGGATAAGCCCCGCGCGATCTCGCATTTCCTTTACTACCTCGAACATCACCCTGCCCTTGCCGGTCTCGACTCGGCGAAGGTACTGCTCGGCCACACCGCCGATTACGAAGCCCTGACCGGCGCCATCGCCGAACAGGCCGGCGATCATCCCCGCTTCACCTTCAGCGCCAGACGCCTGGACCTGGAAAGCACCGCAACGCTGACGGCGGCGATTGCCGACAGCGATCTGTACATTTTCTTCTATGACTCTTCCACGCTGCCCAACCCGCGCCCCGACGGCCCGGAGTTCGTCCGCGCCCTGCAAGGCGTGATGGCGGAAAACTGGAAGAAGTCGCTGTTGTTCAAAGATTACGGCGACTATTTTTACGACACCTTCAGCGTGACGCCGCAGCGTATCGCCGGGCTCAACAGTCACTTGATCCAGCGCATGTCCCAAGCGACCACGCTGAGTTTCAAGGACGACCACGGCTCATGGTTTGAAACGCCGCTGAGCAGCATCAAGAAGTGGACCGACATCAACGGCGTCGGCAACTTCGACCTGGCCCCCGGCGAGATCGCCACCCACAGCGAAGCCATCAACGGCCATGTGAAATTCAAGGGCACGTTCCTCAGCACCATCCCGTTTGCGCGCAAGTACGGCGTACTGGAGTCGCCACTGGAGTTGTGGATCGAAAACTCGACCATCAGCCGCATCGCCACTGATGTGCCGGGGCTGGAGCATGATTTCAACAAGTACCTGGACGCCAATCCGTCGAACCGGCGCATTGAGGAATTGGGGATTGGTACCAATGAAGGCGTTAAAGACCTGTATGCGCGCAATGCCGGTTTCGAGGAGCGCCATTGCGGGCTGCATCTGGGCCTCGGCGGTGGGGCCAAGGGCAGTCATCACCTGGACCTGATTTTCTCCGGCGGGGTGTTGGCGCTGGATGACAAGCCGGTGTTTGACGGACGCTTTGTCTTTTAAGCAGAAATTTCTGTTTTGAAACCACTGCTCCCTGTAGGAGCTCTCGAGTAAAACGAGGCCGCGATCTTTTGATCTTGCTTTTGAAGAGCAAAAGATCGCAGCGTGCCGCAGCTCCTACAGAAATAGCGCGCCAATAATCCAGACGAAAAAAAACGCCAACCCTGCGGTTGGCGTTTGTCATTCAGGCACTAAACCCGATCACTCAGGCTTCTTGCGACCGAAGCCTGGACGCTGACCAGAACCGGCCGGTGCGCCACGGCGCTTGCCCGATGGCTTGTCGCCGTCGACCAGTTTGATCCCCGGACGCTTCGGTGCTGGCTTGGCCGGACGCTTGTTGGTGGTGTCCGCAGGACGATCCGCCACTGGCGTACCGCGACCGGCCGGCGCACGACCTTCGCCACGCTCGGTGCGACCGTTGGCCGGACGCGGTGCGCGCTCGCCGTCACGGGCCACTGGCTTGCGACCCGGACGCTCGCCTTCGATCTGCGGCTCACGGCTCGGACGCGGACCGGTCGGCGCGCCAGCGGCGGGACGCAGGGTGCGCACGCGCTCGGTCTTGGCCATCGGCCGCGACGATTTACGCTGCATACGCTCCAGCTTGTCCTTGCTCTTGGCGTTGAGTTGCGGCATCGCCACCGGCGTCAGGCCGACTTCGGCGCTGAGCACGTCGACTTCGTACTGGCTCATTTCGCGCCAGCGGCCCATCGGCAGGTCGGAGTTGAGGAATACCGGACCGAAGCGCACGCGCTTCAGACGGCTGACCACCAGGCCTTGGGATTCCCACAGACGACGAACCTCACGGTTACGGCCTTCCATCACCACGCAGTGATACCAGTGGTTGAAGCCTTCGCCGCCCGGCGCCTGTTGAATGTCGGTGAAACGCGCCGGGCCGTCTTCCAGCACCACGCCCGCCTTCAGGCGCTCGATCATTTCATCGTCGACTTCACCGCGGACACGCACGGCGTACTCACGGTCCATCTCGTAGGACGGGTGCATCAGGCGGTTGGCCAGCTCACCGTCGGTGGTGAACATCAGCAGACCGGTGGTGTTGATGTCGAGACGACCGATGTTGATCCAGCGGCCTTCTTTCGGACGCGGCAGTTTGTCGAACACGGTCGGACGGCCTTCCGGGTCGTCACGGGTGCAGATCTCGCCATCGGGCTTGTTGTACATGATCACGCGGCGTACCGACTCGGCAGCCTCTTCGCGCTTGATCACCTTGCCATCGATGGTGATGGCGTCGTGCATGTCGACGCGCAGGCCGAGGGTGGCGTCTTTGCCATTGACCTTGATCCGGCCCTGGCTGATCCAGGCTTCGACGTCACGGCGCGAGCCGACGCCGATACGGGCGAGGACTTTCTGCAGTTTTTCGCCTGCTGGGCCGATTTCCTGGTCGTCTTTCTGATTGATGTCACTCATCTGGGCACCTCCCGGTGTGGTCTGTTCAGGCGGCGCCTGAAGCATTGAAATCTGGTTTTCGGGCGAAGGGATCGCCGAAGGGTCGCGAATCATACGCGGATGTGCGCCATCGCGCATCAGAGACTAGCTGATGGATCGACAGTTATTTCTTTTTCCGCCGACCGGCGCCACCGAGTTTGATCAGGCGCAACGCGGCTTCCGCCAGCACTGTGCGCTTGTCGTCCTTGTCGAGTTTCTTCCAGGCGCGGATTTCGCGCTTGCTGCGGCCACAGCCGAGGCAGATGTCGTCGGTGAATTTGCAGAGGCTGATGCAGGGGTCTTTGGTTGAGCTCATTTGATATTCCTGGCTTACGCTGAGCCCTGTGGGAGCGAGCTTGCTCGCGAAGGCGGCATGTCAGACGCATCATCTTTGAATGACACTCCGCTTTCGCGAGCAAGCTCGCTCCCACAGGGGCCTCATTGCTCCCCGGATTTCGGTCAGTCCTCGAACTCGCGGCGTTCGGCTTCGATGGCTTCGGCCAGGGCGCGGGCTTCAGCTTCTTCCTCACTCAGCTCGGGCTCGGGCGTCGGTTGTTCGAGGGCAGCGACGGCAGCCAGAAGTTTTTCCCGGGCCTGGGCAACGCCAAGAATATCTTCTTCCGGTTCGGCTTCAGGCTCGGCCTCAAGTTCAACTTCAATCGCCGGCTCGACGGTCTCGACTTCCGGCTCAGTCGTCGACGTTTCACCATCCGCCGCATCGCGCAACAAATCATCGAAGTCGGTCTTGATCCCCTCCTCCATGCTGTCCAGCTCCAGCAGCAAGCTGTGGAAGCTGGTTTCTTCTTTCGGTTCTTCCGGCTCGGCGCTGGCGTCGGCCTGTTCCTGCAGGCCCTGCGGCACCGGTGCGTCGTCGAAATCGAGGACGGGCTCGGTTTCCATCTCGCGCAGTTCGGCCAGCGGCGGCAGGTCTTCGAGGTTCTTCAGATTGAAGTGATCGAGAAACGCCTTGGTGGTGGCGAACATCGCCGGTTTGCCCGGCACGTCGCGGTAACCGACGATGCGGATCCACTCGCGCTCGATCAGCGTTTTGACGATGTTGGTGTTGACCGCCACACCCCGCACGTCTTCGATCTCGCCCCGGGTAATCGGCTGGCGATAGGCAATCAGCGCCATGGTTTCCAGCAGCGCACGGGAATAGCGCTGTGGCCGCTCTTCCCACAAACGCCCGACCCACGGCGAAAACTTCTCGCGGATCTGCAAGCGGTAGCCGGAGGCGACTTCCTTGAGCTCGAACGCACGGCCCTCGCAGGACTTGGCCAGCAGGCTCAGGGCTTTCTTGAAGACCGGCGGTTCAGGGCGCTCGCCTTCTTCGAACAGTTCGTAGAGGCGTTCAAGCGATTGCGGTTTTCCCGAGGCCAACAGAAAGGCTTCAAGCAGGGACGCCAGCTCGCGGGGTTCAGTCAGGTTCATGTTTCGACTCGTTATTCGGCTCGGGCTCGCACGTGGATCGCGGCGAACGGCTCATTCTGCACCAGCTCGACCAAGGATTCCTTGACCAGTTCAAGGATCGCCATAAAGGTCACCACCACGCCGAGGCGACCTTCCTCGGCGGTGAACAGCTCGACGAACGGCACAAACCCGCCGCCCTTGAGCCGTTCCAGCACATCGCTCATGCGCTCGCGGGTCGACAGTGCCTCGCGGCTGACCTGATGGCTCTCGAACATATCGCCCCGGCGAAGCACTTCGGCCATGGACATCAGAATTTCTTCCAGCGCGACATCCGGCAGCAGCTTGCGCGCCCGGGCTTCCGGGGCGTCGAGCTTGGGCACTACAACATCGCGACCGACCCGGCTCAGGCCGTCGATGCCTTCGGCGGCAGCCTTGAAGCGCTCGTATTCCTGCAGGCGGCGGATCAGTTCGGCGCGCGGGTCGTCCTCTTCGTCTTCGACGGTTTCGGCGCGCGGCAGGAGCATCCGCGACTTGATCTCGGCCAGCATCGCCGCCATCACCAGGTACTCGGCGGCCAGCTCCAGGCGCACCGACTGCATCAACTCGACATAGCCCATGTACTGACGGGTGATTTCCGCCACCGGGATGTCGAGGATGTTGATGTTCTGTTTGCGGATCAGGTACAGCAGCAGGTCAAGCGGGCCTTCGAAGGCTTCGAGAAACACTTCCAGCGCATCCGGCGGGATGTACAGGTCCAGCGGCATTTCCGTGACAGCCTGGCCATAGACCATGGCAAACGGCAGTTCCTGCTGGGCGCCGGCCTGGGGATCGACAACGGTTTCCACTGCGGACATTCAGGCCTCGACCATGAACGGCGCGGGGTCGCCGCAACCGACGCGGATCACTTCCGGGTCGTCGCCGGTCAGGTCAATCACGGTGGATGCCTTGATCCCGCCGAAACCGCCGTCGATGATCAGGTCCACCTGATGTTCAAGCAATTGGCGCATTTCGTACGGATCGCTCAGCGGATCTTCATCGCCGGGCATGATCAGGGTCACGCTCATCAGCGGCTCGCCGAGTTCGGCCAGCAACGCCAAAGCAATCGGATGGCTCGGCACCCGCAGGCCGATGGTGCGTTTTTTCGGATGCAGCAACAGGCGCGGCACTTCGCGGGTGGCGTTGAGGATAAAGGTGTAAGGCCCCGGCAGATGCGCCTTGAGAATGCGGAAGGTGCCGGTGTCGATCTTGGCGTAGTTGCCCAGTTGCGACAGGTCGCTGCAGATCAGCGCAAAGTTGTGCTTTTCGTCGAGCTGACGCAGACGGCGCACGCGCTCGATCGCGGTCTTGTCGCCGATCTGGCAACCGATGGCGTAGGAAGAGTCCGTGGGATAAATCACCACCCCGCCCTTGCGGATGATCTCGACCGCCTGTTTGATCAGGCGCGCTTGCGGGTTTTCCGGATGGATCTGGAAAAATTGACTCACGTTTTCTACCTGTTCAGACGGCGGCAATAACTGTGTCATGTTTGAACCGACACCACAGGGGTGGAAGGTCCTCGGGAACCGGCCGGTACTGGCCAATCTCCGACCAGCCTCCAGGGCCATGGAAATCACTGCCGGCGCTGACCAGCAGACCGAACTCGCGGGCAAGGATTGCCAGGCTGCCGACCTGTTCCGCGGGCTGATGGCCATTGACCACTTCGATTGCATGCCCGCCCGCTTGAATATAGTCGGCAATCAGCTTTCGGCGCTTGCTGCGGGTGAAATCGTAGTGCCATGGATGCGCCAGACTGACCCACGCTCCGGCGGCGCGCAGGGTGCTGACGGTGTCTTCCAGCGTCGGCCAGTGTTGCTTGACGTCACCCAGCTTGCCGGCGCCGAGCCATTTACGGAACGCCTCGGCGCGATCCTTTACAAAACCTTCACGCACCATCCAGTCGGCAAAATGCGGACGGGCCGGGGCGTTGCCGCTGTCGCCCAGCTCCTGCTGGATCTGCCGGGCGCCGTCGAGGGCACCGGGCATACCTTTGAGGCCGAGCTTGCGGCTTATTTCTTCCGACCGCAGCCAGCGGCCATCGTGCAATTTGGCGATGGCCTCGACCAGTGGCGCGGCGTTGACGTCGAAACCGTAACCCAGCACATGGATGGTCGCCCCGCCCCAGGTGCAGGACAGTTCGACGCCGTTGACCAACTGCATGCCCAGTTCTTCGGCAGCGCTGCGCGCTTCGGCGAGGCCTTCTAGGGTGTCATGATCGGTCAACGCCAGGACTCGCACGCCGTTTTCAAACGCACGCGCAACCAGAACCGCCGGCGCCAGGGCGCCATCGGAGGCCGTGCTGTGGCAGTGCAAATCAACATTCACGGGGAGTTGTAACCTCAAATCAGCTGGCGCTATCGCGCGCCCATATGTTTGTTATTATGCCGCCACATCCAGCTTCTGGCTCTCACTGTGAAACAATTCATCGATTTCATCCCGCTTCTGCTGTTTTTCATCGTTTACAAACTGGATCCACGGGTCGTCGACATTGCCGGCCATGAGGTGACTGTAGGCGGTATTTACAGCGCCACGGCGATGCTGATCATCAGCTCCCTCGTAGTCTACGGCGCGCTGTTCATCAAGCAGCGCAAGCTGGAAAAAAGCCAATGGCTGACCCTGATCGCCTGCCTGGTGTTCGGCAGCCTGACCCTGGCCTTCCACAGCGAGACCTTCCTCAAATGGAAAGCCCCGGTGGTCAACTGGCTGTTCGCCCTGGCCTTCATCGGCAGCCACTTCATCGGTGACCGCCTGCTGATCAAACGCATCATGGGCCACGCGCTGACCCTGCCGGATCCGGTCTGGACCCGCCTGAACATCGCCTGGATCGCCTTTTTCCTGTTCTGCGGCGCTGCCAACCTGTTCGTGGCATTTACCTTCCAGAGCATCTGGGTCGACTTCAAGGTGTTCGGCAGCCTGGGCATGACCGTGCTGTTCCTGGTCGGTCAGGGCATCTACCTGTCCCGCCATCTGCACGACGCCGATACCACAACGCCAAAAACCGAGGACTGACATGCTCTACGCAATCATTGCCACCGACGTCGCCAACTCGCTCGAAGCCCGCCTCGCCGCGCGCCCGGCCCACCTCGAACGCCTGCAAGTGCTCAAGGGCGAAGGCCGCATAGTACTGGCCGGCCCGCACCCGGCGGTCGACAGCAATGATCCGGGCGCTGCGGGTTTCACCGGCAGCCTGATCGTCGCCGAATTCGACTCCCTGAGCGCCGCCCAGGCCTGGGCCGACGCCGATCCGTACATCGCCGCAGGCGTGTACGCCAGCGTGATCGTCAAGCCGTTCAAGCAAGTTCTGCCGTAAAGAGGCAACCTTGTGGCGAGGGAGCTTGCTCCCGCTGGGTCGCGCAGCGGCCCCGCTTTTCAAAGGCAATGGGACTGCTGCGCAGTCCAGCGGGAGCAAGCTCCCTCGCCACAGTTTCAACAGGTGCCTTATCTCTGCATTGCCTCTGGCACTGAACCTTCCCGCTTCTCACCGCTCTCAATCGCTCATTATTCTCGTTTGCCTGCCGACAACCTGCCCAATATCCATTTGCTAGCAGGAATCGCAATGCGCAAAGGTCCGTTGTGTCTGATGTGGGTCACGTTGACGATCATGGCGCCCGCCCATGGTGAGGAAACCACCGAAAGCGGCAGCTCCACGCCATTGTCATTAAGTGCCGGCAGCCAGATTACCGAGTTGCAGCAGCGCCTGAAGGCCAGCGAGCAGCAGCGGGAAGAACTGAGCAAACAACTGCAAAATGCCGACAACACCCGCGAAAGCGCCCAGCTTGCCCGGTTGCGCCAGGAGAATCAGCGCCTGAAGCTGCAACTCAAGGAAGCCCAGGCAAGTCCCTTGCCGCGTTTGCTGACCGAACAGCAGCAATGGTTCGTTACGGGCGCCGGGGTAGCGCTATTGGCGCTGCTGTGCGGTATCTTTGCCAGTGGAGCAAGCCGAAAACGTCGGCAATGGCTAAATTGAGTGAGTCATGAGCGAGCTGTTACTGATTGATGATGACCAGGAGTTGTGTGAACTCCTGAGTAGCTGGCTGAGCCAGGAAGGCTTCCTGGTGCGTGCCTGCCACGATGGCCAGAGCGCGCGCAAGGCGTTGGCCGAATCGGCCCCGGCGGCGGTGGTGCTGGACGTGATGCTGCCCGATGGCAGCGGTCTGGAACTGCTCAAGCAATTGCGCAGCGAGCACGCAGAGCTGCCGGTGCTGATGCTTTCGGCCCGTGGCGAACCGCTGGATCGCATTCTCGGTCTGGAACTGGGTGCCGACGATTACCTGGCCAAGCCCTGCGATCCGCGTGAACTCACCGCGCGTCTGCGCGCCGTGCTGCGCCGCAGTCACCCGGCCGCCGTATCGACCCAACTCGAACTCGGCGACCTGAGCTTCAGCCCGGTGCGCGGCGTGGTCAGCATCGATGAGAAAGAACTGACCCTCACCGTTTCCGAAAGTCGTTTGCTCGAAGCCCTGCTCAAGCAGCCCGGCGAACCGCTGGACAAGCAGGAACTGGCGCAACTGGCCCTCGGGCGCAAGCTGACCCTGTACGACCGCAGCCTCGACATGCACGTCAGCAACCTGCGCAAGAAGATCGGCCCGCACCCCGACGGCCGCCCACGCATCGTCGCCCTGCGCAGCCGTGGTTACTACTACAGCCTGTAAATCGGGAAAGACCTGCCTGAATGCTATATGTGGCGAGGGAGCTTGCTCCCGCTGGACTGCGCAGCAGTCCCTCGTTTTTGATTCGAAAAGCGAGGGCCGCTTCGCTGCCCAGCGGGAGCAAGCTCCCTCGCCACACGCCGGTTTGCCGGTGATATTTGTCAGGCAGGGTACGAAGCGTCTTTACCCAAGCTTTACGCAGCGCTGACCGCCGCTGACCTTGATCTCCGTAATCTGTACTCATCCGGAACGTACCGGGAACGAGACAAGGAGATACACCATGCGCAAGACTCTTATCGCTCTGATGTTCGCTGCCGCTCTGCCCACCGTCGCCATGGCCATGCCACAGGATGGTGGCCCGATGGGTGGCCCGCTCGACGGCCCACGCCACGGCGGTCAGATGCACGGCGAACACGGCAAAGGCCCGTACAGCCAACTCGACCTGACCCGCGAACAGCGCGATCAGATCCGCAAGATCATGGGCGAGCAAATGCACGAGCGTCGCCAGGTGGTCGAGAAGTACCTGGAAAAACTCTCGCCGGCTGACCAGAAAGCCATGAAAGACGAGATGGCGGCCAACCACAAGAAAGCCGAAGCTGACGTACGCAACCTGCTGAAACCGGACCAACAGAAGAAATTCGACGAGATCCAGAAGAAACAGGCTGAACGCCGCGCCGAATGGGCCGAGTTCAAGGCGTGGAAAGCGCAACAGCCGCAAAAGGCGCAATAATGTTCTAATCACAGGCCCGACGGCTGACACCGTCGGGCCTGTTCACATCCGCCCTCTGTAGGAGCTGCGGCACGCTGCGATCTTTTGATTTTGCTTCTGAAAAATAAGATCAAAAGATCGCAGCGTGCCGCAGCTCCTACAGGGGTTAAGCGTTTGATTGAGGATTTTCTGTGCGTTCATTGTTCTGGCGTATTCTCGCGAGCTTCTGGCTGGCCATCGCCCTGGTCGCAGGGCTGTCGATCCTGCTCGGGCACATGCTCAATCAGGACGCGTGGATCCTCAGCCGCCATCCGGGCCTCAACACGCTGGCCGCCGAATGGACGCAAACCTACGAAGCCCAGGGCGAAGACGCCGCGCAGGACATCCTTCAACAGCGCAAACGCCAGTACCACATTGACGTCCAGGTGCTGAACGAAAGCGGCGACCCGGTGGTGCGTGGCACCTTCCCGCGTCGCGCCGCCGCCTTCGAAGCCAGACAGAACAACGATGACCGACGTCTGCCCTGGCGCCGCCTGACCGACGAATTCACCAGCGAAAAAACCGGCGACACCTACCTGTTCATCTTCCGCATTCCGCACCCGGAGCTCGATGCGTGGCACCGTGAAAGCCTGCTCTGGCCGCTGAGTGCGCTGGGTATCGCGCTGGTGGTACTGACCCTGTTCAGCCTGCTGGTGACCTTCTCCATCACTCGCCCGCTCAGCCGTTTGCGCGGTGCGGTGCATGATCTGGGGCAGACCACCTATCAACAGAACAGCCTGGCGAAACTGGCCAACCGTCGCGACGAATTCGGTGTGCTGGCCAATGACTTCAACCGCATGGGTGCGCGACTGCAAAGCCTGATCGGCAGTCAGCGCCAGTTGCTGCGCGATGTGTCCCACGAACTGCGTTCACCTCTGGCGCGACTGCGCATCGCGCTGGCGCTGGCGGAACGGGCCAATCCTGAAGAACGGGAAAAACTCTGGCCACGCCTGACCCGCGAGTGCGATCGGCTGGAAGCGTTGATCAGCGAAATTCTGGTGCTGGCGCGGGTCGATGCCGACAACGCCAGTGCCGAAGCGGTGGACCTGAACGCCCTGCTCGGCACCTTGCAGAAAGATGCTCAGCTCGGCTCACCCGAGCAGACCGTGCGCCTGAACGCCGAGCCTCAGTTGAATCTGACCGGATGGCCGACCATGATCGAGCGCGCCGTCGACAACCTGTTGCGCAACGCCCAGCGCTTCAACCCGGTGGGCCAGGCAATCGAAATGCAGGCCACACGTCAGGGCGAGCGGATTGTCGTGAGCGTGCGCGACCACGGGCCGGGCGTGCAGGCCGAGCACCTGAGTCAGTTGGGCGAACCGTTTTACCGGGCGCCGGGGCAAACGGCGGCGGGACATGGCCTGGGCCTGGCAATTGCCAGGCGGGCGGCGGAGCGGCATGGCGGGAGTCTGACCCTGGCCAATCATCCCGAGGGCGGGTTTATTGCCAGCCTGGAATTGCCGCTGGTGCCAGGCGCTATCGTCCAGCCTTAAAAGCCCCTCACCCCAGCCCTCTCCCGGAGGGAGAGGGAGCCGACCGAGGTGTTATGCGAATTGCATCGACCTGGCAAGCCGTGTCGACTATGGATTCAGCGAAGATCGCTCCGGTCGGCGCATCCCTGGAGTATTCCCCAATCAGTCCCCTCTCCCTCCGGGAGAGGGTTAGGGTGAGGGGCTTTTGATCTTCAAGCCTTGGACGGCCAGGCGCTGACGAACTCGGCCTGGTCGACTTTCTCGGCAACGCGCGGCTCCTTCTGCGGCGTGCCGAGATACAGGAAGGCAATCACCTGCTCGCCTTCAGCCAGGCCCAGCCCCTTGGCCACATGCGCCGAATAGGCCAGATCACCGGTACGCCACACCGCACCAATCCCCTGCGCGTAAGCCGCCAGCAGAATCCCGTGCGCCGCACACCCCGCCGCCAGCAACTGCTCGGCCTTCGGATACTTGACGTGTTCCTGCAGTTTCGCGATCACCACGACCACCAGCGGCGCCCGCAGCGGGCCGTTGCGCGCCTTGTCGATCATCGCTTCAGTGACTTCACCTTCCTGCATCTGCGCCGCTTCGGCCAGCAACTCGCCCATTTTCTCGCGCGCCGCCCCTTCGACTGTAAGGAAACGATACGGCTGCAAGTGGCCGTGATCCGGTGCGCGCAGGGCTGCGCCAAACAGGGCTTCGCGCTGCTCGGCAGTGGGGGCTGGTTCGACCAGGCGTGGAACGGAAACACGGTTGAGCAACGCGTCGAGAGCCTGCATCGGCCACCTCCTGAGAAAAATGTGCGGCTATTCTAGCTTCATCTGCCAACGGGATGCCGGTTTACATGCCCTGCCTCACGGGTAGAATGGCGCCCTTCCCACTTCAGCCCGAGCGGACTTCATGGCGTTGCCGACCTTACGGATCATTGGTTTCATCATCGGCATCTTCCTGATCACCCTGGCCATCGCCATGGTTGTGCCCATGGCCACCCTGGTGATTTTCGAGCGCACCGGCGATCTGCCGTCGTTCCTCTGGGCGAGCATGATCACTTTCCTCGCCGGCCTCGCACTGGTGATCCCCGGCCGCCCCGAGCACATTCACCTGCGCCCGCGCGACATGTACCTGCTGACCGTCAGCAGTTGGCTGGTGGTGTGCATTTTCGCCGCGCTGCCGTTTTTGCTGACCCAGCACATCAGCTACACCGATTCGTTCTTCGAAAGCATGTCCGGCATTACCGCCACCGGCTCGACCGTGCTCAGCGGGCTCGACACCATGTCCCCGGGGATCCTGATGTGGCGCTCGCTGCTGCACTGGCTCGGCGGCATCGGCTTCATCGGCATGGCGGTGGCAATTCTGCCGTTGCTGCGCATCGGTGGCATGCGCCTGTTCCAGACCGAATCGTCCGACCGTTCGGAAAAGGTCATGCCGCGTTCGCACATGGTGGCGCGCCTGATTGTCGCGGCGTACGTCGGTATCACCATCCTCGGCAGCCTGGCGTTCTGGTGGGCCGGGATGAGCCCGTTCGATGCGATCAACCACGCGATGTCGGCGATCTCCACCGGCGGTTTCTCGACCTCCGACCAGTCATTGGCGAAGTGGACGCAACCGGCGGTGCACTGGGTCGCGGTGGTCGTGATGATTCTCGGCAGCCTGCCGTTCACCCTGTATGTGGCGACCATGCGCGGCAACCGTAAGGCGTTGATCAAGGATCAGCAGGTGCAGGGCCTGCTCGGCATGTTGCTGGTGACCTGGCTGGTGCTCGGCACCTGGTACTGGTGGACCACCAAGCTGCACTGGCTGGAGGCGCTGCGGCACGTGGCACTGAACGTGACCTCGGTGGTCACCACCACCGGTTTCGCCCTCGGCGACTACAGCCTGTGGGGCAACTTTTCGCTGATGCTGTTTTTTTATCTGGGCTTTGTCGGCGGCTGCTCCGGCTCGACCGCGGGCGGGATCAAGATCTTCCGTTTCCAGGTCGCCTACATCCTGCTCAAGGCCAACCTTAACCAGTTGATTCACCCGCGTGCGGTGATCAAGCAGAAGTACAACGGCCACCGTCTCGACGAAGAGATCGTGCGCTCGATTCTGACCTTTTCGTTCTTCTTCGCCATCACCATCTGCGTGATCGCCCTGCTGCTGTCGCTGCTCGGCGTGGACTGGATGACTGCACTGACCGGCGCCGCCAGCACCGTGTCCGGCGTCGGCCCGGGCCTGGGTGAGACCATTGGCCCGGCGGGCAACTTCGCCACCCTGCCGGATGCAGCGAAGTGGATCCTGTCGTTCGGCATGCTGCTCGGCCGACTGGAGATCATTACGGTGTTTGTGCTGTGTATTCCGGCCTTTTGGCGTCACTGACCGGCGCCTGCAACAGCCGCGCCCGATAATCGCCGGGCGTGGTATCGAACCAGCGACGGAACGCGCGGAAGAAGTTGCTCGGATCGGCAAACCCCAGCAGATACGCAATCTCCAGCAAGGTCATGCTCGGCTGCGCCAGATACTGCTCGGCCAGTTCACGGCGGGTGTCGTCGAGCAACTGCTGAAAACTCGTGCCCTCCTCCTGCAACCGCCGCTGCAGGGTACGCTGCGACAGATGCAGGGTCTGCGCCACCGTATCGCGCTTGGGTTCGCCCTGCGGCAGTAAACGGCACAACACCTGGCGCGCTTTGTGGGTCACGCGGCTTTCGGAAAACCGCGCCAGGTATTCCCCGGCAAACCGGTCGTGCAACAGCGCCATGGCTTCGTTGGCGGTGGGCAGTGGCGCCTCCATGTCGGCCCTTTCGAAAATCAACGCATCGTACGGTGCGTTGAACATCAGCGGCGCATGGAAGGCTTGCCTGTAAGGTTGCAGGTCGGCGGGCTCGTCGCCCTGGAACAGCACTTTGACCGGATGCAGCGTGCGCCCGGTCAACCAGCTGCACAGGCCCAACGCACAGGCCAGCGAGGCTTCGGCGCTCTGCCGGGTCGGCGGCAGGTGATCGCCATGCACGGTCAGAATCAGCGCGTAGCCTTCTTCGAGCAGACGAAAACTCAGGTCGGCGCTCTCGGCGATGATCCGCTGATAACGCACCAGCCGTTGGAAGCCTTCGGCCAGAGTGTTGCTCGACATCAAGGCATAGCCGGCGACATGGAACGAGGCCGGACGCACCACTTTGCCCATGTTCAAGCCGATCGCCGGGTTGCCGGACAGCTCGACCGCCCGTTGCCAGAGGCGGGTCATGGAATCTTGCGGGAAGCGCGCATCCGGATCATTCAGGGCGGCGTAATCGAGCCCCAGTTGCTTGAACAGTACCCGGCAATCCAGGCCGTCCATCTCCAATGCTTTGACAATCCCCATCGCCCAGCTTGCAGAAGTCGTTCGTTCGCTCATGGCGTCATTCTTTTACATGATGGATCACATGTTGCGACCCGATTAGCGAAGGATACTAAAGTGGCGCCCATTGTCACTGGCTGATACCAGTGTTCACTCTAGACTCAAATAGGCTACCCGCTGAACAACTTGCCGTCAGAACAATAACCACAGAGATCGCAGTCGTGGAAAACATCAAGCCATTCAATAGTTTCGCCGAGTTCTATCCGTATTACCTCAGCGAACACGCCAACAGTACCTGTCGCCGATTGCATTTTATCGGCACCACGCTGGTGATTTTCATTCTGGCCATGACCATCGCCAAAGGCGCCTGGCTACTGTTGCTGGCCCTGCCGCTGGCCGGTTACAGCTTTGCCTGGGTCGGGCACTTCTTCTTTGAGAAGAACCGTCCGGCGACTTTCCAGCATCCGCTGTACAGCCTGCTCGGCGATTTCGTCATGTACCGCGACATGATCCTCGGCCGCGTGGCGTTCTGAAACCCGACACACCAGGAGGCTTGCCGATGAACGCCAATGCCCGCTTCACCCACATGCAGGATGGCACGCAGGAAGACTGGGCGATCATCGCCGCAGACTTCAGCGCCTACGCCCGGCAATTGCCGTCGCGGATCGTCGCGCATCTGAAGTTGCTGGAAGGTGATTTCGGCGGCTTCCCGGTGGATCGACTGACCCACTCGCTGCAAACCGCGACCCGCGCCTATCGCGATGGTCGTGACGAAGAATACGTGGTCTGTGCGCTGCTGCATGACATCGGCGACACCCTGGGCTCTTACAACCACCCGGACATCGCGGCGGCGATTCTCAAACCGTTCGTCAGCGCCGAAAATCTGTGGATGGTCGAGAAGCACGGGATCTTTCAGGGTTACTACTTCTTCCATCATCTGGGCATGGATCGGCACCTGCGCGAGCAATTCGCCGAGCATCCGCAGTATCAGGCGACGGCGGAATTCTGCGCCAAATACGATGCGGCGGCGTTCGACCCGGCGTATGACAGCCTGCCGCTGAGTTTCTTCGAGCCGATGATGGAACGGCTGTTTGCGCAGCCCAAGCATTCGATCTACAAGGCGGCGATGGAAGAACACGCCCCGGCCTGATGTTGTCTGTACCGGCCTCATCGCTGGCAAGCCAGCTCCCACAGTGATCGGGGGCGTTCGCAAGACCTGTGGGAGCTGGCTTGCCAGCGATGAGGCCCTTTTGTATAGCCGAGAAATCAGGCGATCTCGGCGACCTTGGCCGCCTTGAGCTGCGCCTCCCGCGCCTGCGCATCCGCCAGGCGATACAGCTCGATCGTGCCATCCCAGTGCTCGATCAACGCCGTGCACGACTCCACCCAATCGCCGCAGTTGAGGTAGTCCACCTCCCCGACCTTGCGGATCTCGGCATGGTGAATATGCCCGCAGACCACGCCGTGCAATTCGCGTTTCACACATTCGTGGGCGATGGCTTCTTCGAAGTCGCTGATGAAGCTCACCGCCGTCTTCACCTTGTGTTTCAGGTACGCCGACAACGACCAGTAGCCGTAGCCATAACGGGCACGCCAGTGATTGAGCCAGCGGTTGAGGGTCAAGGTGAACTCGTAGGCCGAGTCGCCGAGAAAGGCCAGCCAGCGGTGATAGCGGGTGATCACGTCAAACTGATCGCCGTGAATCACCAGCAGGTGCCGGCCATCCGCCGTGACATGCACGGCCTCATCGACCAACTGGATGTTGCCGAGGATCAGCTTCGAATAACGGCGCAGGAATTCGTCGTGGTTGCCGGTGACGTAGATCACCTCGGTGCCGCGCTTGCTCATGGTCAGCAGGCGACGGATCACGTTGGTGTGCGCCTGTGGCCAGTACATGCCGCCGCGCAGCTTCCAGCCGTCGATGATGTCACCGACCAGGTAGATCTTGTCGGCATGGTAGCCCTTGAGAAACTGCGACAAGTGCTCGGCCTGGCAGTCCCGTGTGCCCAGATGCACATCGGAAATCCACAAGGTGCGCACCCGTTGTTTACGGCTGGGTCTGGCGAGCTCGGCGCTGGTCATGGGCAACCCTCTGCGATGTTTTCGCCACTGTGCACGCGCCGGGTGAATCGACCATGACAGGCAGGCGTCAGTCGTGTGACAGCGCGCAAGCCCGTTGCCCCGGTGTAGACTGGCGCTCACTTCGGAGACCTCTGCCATGCGCCCGATCCTGACTCTGCGCCAATACACCCACGACCTGATCGTCCACAGCCACGACCACGCGCAACTGGTGTTCGGTCTGTCCGGTGCGCTGGATTTCGAAGTCGAGGGTCAGGGCAGCCAGGTGCGCCAGCAGAGTTTCGTGGTCGTCCCCGGCGGCGCGCATCACGCCTGCGGCAGCCCCGATGGCAGCCGTTGTCTGGTGCTGGACGTACCCGACGGGCCATGGCTGAACGACTCGCTGGGCGAGCACGCCGACGCCAGTCAGCGCTTGCTCGACCAGCCTGCGCGGTTGTCCCTTGATGCCGGGCAAAGCCAGTTGGTCAACTGGCTGGCGCACAGCCCGGTCACGGATCCGCTGATCGCCCAGCAAGGCGCGGTGTTGCTGCTCGCCAGCCTGAATCACGCCAGACCTGCCGAACACTCGGCGCGGCGTCTGCCCTACGCGGCGCTGGATGCGCACATCGAACAATACGCCGCCTACCCGCTGCAAGTGGCCGATCTGGCGCAGATCGCCGGATTGTCCAGCGCCCGCCTGCACGCACGGTTCATGGCGGAATGCGGGCAGACGCCGATGGACTACATTCGCAGCCGGCGGCTGCACAAGGCGGTTTGCCTGCTGCGTGACACGGCGCTGCCCATCGGCGAAATCGCCTGCCGGGTCGGCTACAGTTCGCAAAGTGCGTTCGCGGCGGCGGTATTGCGGGAGTTTGGCGCATCACCGGGCCAGTTACGCCGCGATTCCTGCGACAAAAAACGCTAGTTCGCCGACAGACTTCTGCGCCGCAACACGTTTCAATGGGCAACATTGAAACCGTGTTCGGATTAAGGATTGCAATGACTCCGCGTACTGCCCTCGGCGCCCTGCATATCGGCGCTCTGATGTTCGGCCTGACCGGTGTGTTCGGCAAACTCGCGGCCGCCTCACCGGCGGTGATCGTCTTCGGACGTGCGGCGTTTGCCGTGCTCGCCCTGGCCTTTTTCGCCCGCTTCGCCAGCCAGCACGGCTGGCAGAAACTGCAGGCGGTCGACTGGCGCCGTCTGGCACTCAGCGGCGTGTTGCTGGCCGGGCACTGGGTGAGTTTTTTCATCGCGGTGAAAGTCGCCGGGGTGGCGATTGCGACCTTGGGCTTCGCGAGTTTCCCGGCGTTCACGGTGATTCTTGAAGGGCTGATTTTCCGCGAACGCATCCGCGCCAATGAAATCGTGCTGGTGGTGCTGGTCAGCGTCGGTCTGGTGTTGGTCACCCCGGCGTTCGATCTGGCCAGCGGCGCCACGACCGGCCTGCTCTGGGCGGTACTCTCAGGCCTGCTGTTCGCCTTGCTGTCGCTGACCAACCGTGCCAGCTCCGGACGTATCCCGGCGGTGCAGGCGGCACTGTGTCAAAACGTGGTGGTGGCGCTGTGTCTGCTGCCGGTCGCGGCCCCGCAACTGAGCGAAGTACACGCGATGGACTGGCTGTGGATCGGCCTGCTCGGGGTGTTCTGCACCGGCGTTGCGCACAGCCTGTTTGTCGCCAGCCTCGCGGTGATCAAGGCGCGCACCGCCGCCGTGGTGTTCGCCATGGAGCCGGTCTACGGCATCACCGTCGCCTGGTTGCTGTTCGATGAAAACCCGACTGTGCGCATGCTGGTCGGCGGCGCGCTGATCATCGTCGCCATCGTGGTCTCCGCGCGGATGTCAGGCAGCGCCGACAAGAAAACCGTCGCGGCCGAAGCGGCGTCTCACTGAGTGCGATCGTTGTGGCCGAGGTCGCGCTCAGGGTCGATCTGATCGCGGACTCGCTGCTTGAGCACCTTGGCCTCGGGAAAGCCGCCGTCGGCCTTGCGCTCCCAGATCTGCACATCGTCGCAGCTGATGTGAAATACCCCGCCGGTGCCGGGCACCAGCGAGACCTTGCCGAGGTCGTCGCCGAAAGTGCTGAGCAGTTCCTGCGCCAGCCACGCGGCGCGCAGCAGCCACTGGCATTGGGTGCAATACGTGATGACGATTTCCGGTTTTGCAACAGACATGTTCGCTGAAACTCCTGAGACAGAGGGCGCCGCTATAATAGCCGGCTTTATCGCTTGCCCCGAGACTCACCATGCGCCGTTTGCTGTTCTGCCTGCTGCTTGGCTTGCTGCCGTTATTTGTGAATGCCACCGAAGCCACCCGCCCGAAAGTCGGCCTGGTGCTGTCCGGCGGTGCTGCCCGTGGTCTGGCGCACATTGGCGTGCTCAAGGCCCTTGAGGAGCAAGGCATCAAGATCGATGCGATTGCCGGCACCAGCATGGGCGCGGTGGTCGGTGGCCTGTATGCCTCGGGCTACAAGATCGATGAGCTGGAAAAACTCGCGTTGAACATCGACTGGCAACAGGCACTGTCCGACGCGCCGCCCCGGGAAGACGTGCCGTTTCGCCGCAAACAGGACGACCGCGATTTTCTGGTGAAACAGCAACTGAGTTTCCGCGATGACGGCAGCCTCGGCCTGCCGCTGGGGGTGATTCAGGGCCAGAACCTGGCGCTGATGCTGGAAAGCCTGCTGGCGCATACCAGCGACACCCGCGACTTCGACAAGCTGCCAATCCCGTTCCGCGCGGTCGCCACCGACATCGCCAACGGCGAAAAAGTGGTGTTCCGCAAAGGTCACTTGCCGCAGGTGATCCGCGCCAGCATGTCGATCCCGGCGGTGTTCGCCCCGGTCGAACTGGACGGCCGGCTGCTGGTGGACGGCGGCATGACCGATAACATCCCGCTCGACGTCGCGCGGGAAATGGGGGTCGATGTGGCGATCGTGGTCGACATCGGCACCCCGCTGCGCAACCGCAAGCAACTGACCACCGTGGTCGATGTGCTGAACCAGTCGATCACCCTGATGACCCGGCGCAACTCCGAAGAGCAACTGGCCGCCCTCAAACCCGGCGACGTGCTGATCCAGCCGGCGCTGGCGGCATTCGGGGTCACTGATTTCGGCAAAGCCCAGGAAATGATCGACGCCGGTTACCGCGCCACGCGGATTCTCGACACCCGCCTCGCTCAGCTCAAACCTCAACAATCCCAGGACGCCGAACTGAACGCTGCCCGCGCCCCGGGCCAGCGCACGCCGATCATCACCGCGATCAAGGTCGAGAACAATTCGAAAGTCGGTGACGACGTGATCCGCTACTACATCCGCCAGCCCATCGGTGAGCCATTGGATCTCGGTCGACTGCATTCGGACATGGGCACGCTGTACGGCCTCGATTACTTTGAACAGGTGCAGTACCGCGTGGTGCACAAAGGCCAGGATCACACGCTGGTGATCAGCGCCCGAGGCAAACGCAGCGGTACCGATTACCTGCGGGTCGGCCTGAACCTGTCGGACGACATGCGCGGCGACAGCGCTTTCAACCTCGGCGCCAGCTATCGCATCAACGGCATCAACCGTCTCGGCGCGGAATGGCTGACCCGGGCGCAGATCGGCGACAAACAGGAGCTGTACACCGAGTTCTATCAACCGCTGGATGTCGGCTCGCGCTACTTCATCGCGCCCTCTCTGGTGTTCCAGGCGCAGAACGTCGACGCGGTGCTCGACAACGATCCGATCGCCCAATACCGGGTCGAACGCTACGGTATGGCCCTGAATGTCGGACGGCAGATCGGCAACAACGGCGAAGTGCGTTTCGGCGTCGGCGAAGCCTGGGGCAAGGCCGACGTGCGCATTGGAGATCAAGACCTGCCGAGCGAACACTTCAACGAGGGCTTCTATTCGCTGAAATATTCGTTCGACTCGCTGGACAACGTTTACTACCCCCACGACGGCAAAGACATCAGCCTGACCTTGCTGCAATTCGAACCAAGCCTGGGTTCGGACACCCGTTACCGCCAGTGGGAATTCAAGCTGGACAAAGCCATGAGTCGCGGTCCGGATACGCTGATTCTCGGTGGCCGCTATGGACGTACGCTGGATGACACCAACGTGGTGACCTCAAGCTTCCTGCTCGGAGGCGCACGGCAGTTGTCGGGCTTTCGTGAGGATTCGATCTCCGGGCAAAACGTCAGCCTGATGCGCGCGGTGTATTACCGCCGGTTGACCCCGCGCTCGTATCTGCCACTGGACTTCCCGTTGTATGCCGGCGCCTCGCTGGAACGCGGCCGGGCGTGGAACAACGACAACGAATTCGACAGCGGCTACATCAATGCCGCCAGTGTGTTCATCGGTTTCGATACGCCGTTGGGACCGTTGAATTTCACCTATGGCTTGAATGATGCGAATGAGCAGGCGGTTTATCTGAATCTGGGGCAGACGTTCTGATCATTCAGGTGGATTGATGTTGTCGGCCCTGACGCCTTCGCGAGCAAGCTCGCTCCCACAATAGAACGCATTCCAACTGTGGGAGCGAGCTTGCTCGCGAAGGCGATAGCCCAGTCACCGCGCAATTGCGGTGACTCAACCATCAGCGAATACCCGCGAGTAACGTCCGCGCCGTTTGCTTGAGGGGCTCGTCTCCTTCCTTGAGCAACTCATTGAGCAAGGCAATGGCGCTGTCGATATCCCCGTCATCAATACAGGTTTGCGCCTGTTCAAGCTTCACCGAACCGACAGCAGGTTCCGGTTCCTGCAGCGTCAGTGGCTCCAGCGCCAGTGATGGCGGCGGGTCACCAAATTCATTGAGAAAGTCATCATCCAGCGGCTGCGCGTCGGGTTCGGGAATCCACTCCAGCTCCGCCTCGTCATTCACGGTGGCTTCGGGCAACTCAAAGTCCACCGGCAGCACTTCAAGGCTTGAGTCCGACGCGGGGGCGCCCGCGGATGGCTGATCTGCGGCCTTACGACTGTCCTCAAGATCCCAACTTGAAGCCATCGACAGCTCGCCCAGGTTCAATTCGAAGTCATCCTCAGGCGCTGGTGGTACTGCTGGCGCAATCGGTGCTGCAGCGATGACAGGCAACACCGGTGTGATCGCGGCAACACGGGTGAGCTTTGGATGACGCGCCCGGATCGCCTCCAGTTGCAGAGGATCGACTCCTGCCCCGCGCAATTGGCTTTCCTGCTGCTCATAAGCGGCACTGTCGCCCTGGCGCCCCAACACTTCAAGCAATTGCACGCCCAGATCGGTTCGCTCCGGCTCTTTGTCCAAGGCATCGCGCAACAGTCCGACGGCCTCGTTCAGGCGTCCATAGGCCAGATAAATCCCCACCGCCTCCAGCACATCCCCCGCCGCCGGCTCTTCACGATGCTCGGGTGTTGCACTGAGGCTGATCGAGGGCGCAGCGGGTCTGTCGTCCAGATCCGGCTCGTGACCGGTCGGGGCAAGCGCCAGCGGCGCTGCATTTTCGGCCAGTTGACGGCGACGGCGCACGAATAGCCCACCCACCAGCAAGCCCAACAACAGCAGCAAGCCGCCGAACAGCGGCCAGTTGAGATCATTGTCCTCGACTGGCGGCGCGGCGGGTGCTGGCGCTGGGGTTGGCGGCGTAACCACCGGTGCCGGAGGCTTTTGCACTTCGGTCAACCGCGTTTGCAGATCACTGACCTGTTTTTTACCGTCGGCAATCTGCACATCCTGCGCCTGCAGTTTGACGTTGAGTTCGTCCACCGTCTTTTGCAGTTGCTGATTGAGCAGTACGCTGGCCGCCAATTGCTCCGCGAGGGCATCGCTGGCGGGTGAAGCCGCCGCTGGAGATGCCGGCGCTGAGGACGGCGCCTCGCGTTTGCCCTGGGCTGCCTGAGGCGCCGCGGTGGCAGGCTCGACGGCGGGAAATTCAGAGGATTGCGGATGGGGATCGGGTTCATCCGTGGCCGGTACGATACTGGGCGATCCAGGCGGATCGATCAGCACCGTGTACTCGCGCAGCAGGCGGCCATTGGGCTGATCAAGCTGCAGCAGAAAATTCAGAAAGGGTTCCTTGACCGGCTTGCGCGAGGTCACCCGGATCATCTGCCGATTGCCATGCAGGATCGGGGTGAACTTGAGGTCATTGAGGAAGAACACCCGTTCCACCCCGGCCCGGCCGAATTCATCTGCCGTGGCCAGGCTGGCCGAGAGATCGCTGGCACTGAGGCCAGCGGCATCCACCAGCGCAATGTCGGCCTTGAATGGCTGATTGAGACCCGAGTGAACCGTGATGTCTCCCAGGCCCAGTGCCATCGACCAGGTCGAATAGCTGAATACGCCAGCGACCAGCAGCCATTTGGCGCCACTGCGCAGTACCACGTGCCGACTTGCGTGCATGAGCATCCCTTAGATAAGCAAAACCGGTTTCTATGCGTTCGCACATCCGGTACGAACACGATATTGCCCAGTAGTTCTTATAGTCTGCTCAGCGCGATCTCTCAAAAAACCGGCACGCGGTTATGCCTCAAGATTTTTCCAGGTTGCCCAGAATGTGCCCGTGAACCCGCATGCACACCTTCAAATCCGCCTCGTCGACGCCTTCGAACAATTCGTGGCGCAGTTGCGTGGCAATGGTTTCGATTTGTTCGATCAGCGGCAGCGCCGGCGCGCAGAGCACGATTTTTTTCGCCCGGCGGTCTTCCATCACCGACTGGCGTTGCACCAGGCCCTGGCTTTCCAGACTGTCGAGCAAACGCGCGAGGGTCGGCC
Source organism: Pseudomonas sp. W15Feb9B (assembly GCF_000828175.1). Taxonomy (NCBI): domain Bacteria; kingdom Pseudomonadati; phylum Pseudomonadota; class Gammaproteobacteria; order Pseudomonadales; family Pseudomonadaceae; genus Pseudomonas; species Pseudomonas sp. W15Feb9B. The sequence goes on from NZ_JTKF01000041.1 coordinate 147,703, forward strand.
CCTCGACGCCGACGCTTTGCGCCAGCTCGCGTTGGGTCGGCGCATCTTCAAATCGCGCCAGATGCAGCAGCACCAGCCAGCGCGCCTGGGACAATCCCAGACCCGCCAGTCGGCGATCCAGTTCGGCGCGCCAGCCACGGGACATCTGGGCCAGTTGCATGCCAAAGCGGTGTTGATCGGTTAACGGCATAAAACACTCATGAGTAGACTGATAAATAGAGAAAAACTAATTATTAGTCAGCTAAGCATGACATTTGGCTATAGGCAAGAGCCGACCTGTACTGAATCGTTACAACTGCCTGACGGTTGGCGCAAACGCCCTCTTACATTTCAAACTCAGATTGCAACGCGGCTCTGACGCAATAAAGAACGCCTTCCGGAACCCGACCGGCGAACAGCTCGGCGACTTCGGCGACCGACGGCAACTCGCCTTCGCCGTCGAGGAACGCATCCTGCACTTCGCCCATCAGTTCTTCAGGCAGGTCGAGCGCCTGCTCCAGCGACAATTGCTGCTTGCCAATGGCCTCGGCGAGCATGGTGTAGACGTTCTTTTCCGAGCACTGCAACTGCCCGGCGATCTGCATCGGGGTCATGCCGGCGCGAGCCAGAGTGATCAGTTCGTGACGCACGTCGGCCACCACTTTCGGCGCCTCGGCCTCGCCGCCGAGCACTTCGAGGAAGGCTTCGCCGTAACGTTCCAGCTTGCGCGCACCGACACCGCTGACACGCGCCATGTCGGCCAGCGAGGTTGGCTGGCTGCGGAGCATTTCCAGCAGCGTCGAGTCGGGGAAGATGACGTACGGCGGCACGCCATGCTCTTCGGCGAGTTTGCGTCGCAGGGCGCGCAAGGCTTCCCACTGCTCGCGCTCTTCGCCACGCACCAGTTGACTGGCCGGGCTCTTGCTGGCGGTCTTGGCGGTGACCTGCGGCTTGAGGTCGCGGCGCAGTTCCAGCGTCACCTCGCCCTTGAGCAACGGCCGGCAGGTGTCGCTGAGGCGCAGGCCGCCATAGCCCTCGTGATCGACGTCGGCCAGACCACGCGCCACCAACTGACGAAACAGCGAGCGCCATTCGCTTTCGCTCAGCGCCTTGCCGACGCCATACACCGACAGATGCTGATGACCGAAACTGCGAACCTTTTCGTTGTCCTTGCCCAGCAACACATCCACCAGATGACCGACGCCATAGCGCTGGCCGGTGCGATAGATCGCCGACAGCGCCTGGCGCGCCGGCTCGGTGGCGTCCCAGGTCTGCACGCCGTCGACGCAGTTGTCGCAGTGGCCGCACGGCTCGGGCATGTCTTCATCGAAATACGCCAGCAAAGTCTGCCGGCGGCAGCGGGTTTCTTCGCAGAGCGAGAGCATGGCGTCGAGCTTGTGCTGCTCCAGGCGTTTGTGGCGCTCGTCGCCTTCGGAGTTCTGCAGCATCTGCTTGAGCATCACCACGTCTTGCAGACCGTAGGCCATCCACGCATCCGCCGGCAGGCCATCACGGCCGCCGCGCCCGGTTTCCTGATAGTAGGCTTCAAGGGATTTGGGCAGATCGAGGTGCGCGACGAAACGCACGTTGGGCTTGTCGATGCCCATGCCGAACGCCACGGTGGCGACCATGATCAGGCCTTCCTCGTTGAGGAAGCGCTTCTGGTGATAGGCGCGCAAATCATTGGGCAGACCGGCGTGATACGGCAGCGCCGGGAAGCCCTGCTCGCTGAGGAACGCGGCAACTTCTTCAACCTTCTTGCGCGACAGGCAATAGACGATGCCGGCATCGCTGCGCCGTTCGGCAAGGAATGCGAGCAACTGCTTGCGCGGCTGCTCCTTGGGCACGATGCGGTAGAAGATGTTCGGCCGGTCGAAGCTCGACAGGAAGCGCTCGGCGTTCTGCAAGTGCAGGCGGGTGACGATTTCTTCGCGGGTACGCTTGTCGGCGGTGGCGGTCAGGGCGATGCGCGGCACGTCGGGGAACATTTCCGCCAACTGGCCCAGTTGCAGGTATTCCGGGCGGAAGTCGTGGCCCCATTGCGACACGCAGTGCGCTTCGTCGATGGCGAACAGGGCGATGTTCAAGCCTTGCAGGAACGACAGCATGCGCGGCTGCACCAGACGCTCGGGCGCCAGATAGAGCATTTTCACTTCACCACGCTTGATCCGTGCCGCCAGATCACGCTGCTGTTCAGCGCTCAAGGTGGAGTTCAGTGCGGCGGCCGCCACACCCAGCTCTTCGAGGGTAGCGACCTGATCGTCCATCAAGGCGATCAACGGCGACACCACCACTGCCAGGCCTTCGCGCAGCAGCGCCGGCACCTGAAAGCACAGGGACTTGCCGCCACCGGTAGGCATCAGCACCAGCGCATCACCGCCGCTGGCTACGCGCTCAATGATTGCACCCTGACGGCCACGGAAACTGTCGTAGCCGAAGATGTCCTTGAGGACGCGTTGAGCCTGTTCGAGCATAAAAACTCCAAAAATCTACCGAAACATCCCTGCACAGGCTGGTTCAGAACAGCCAGGGCTGCTTAAACAAAACGTAAGAACGCATTGCAATGACAGCCGCAATACGAGCAGGGAGCGCAAAACGCGGCAGTATACCCGAGCCCTTCCCGGCAGGGGGTGCCGCTGAGAAGACTCATTCCTGCACCTCTGCTGTAGGAGCTGCCGAAGGCTGCGATCTTTTGATCTTGATCTTGAAAAACAAAATCAAAAGATCGCAGCCTTCGGCAGCTACTACAGGGATGGGCGGTGCATCTGCGGGCCGTGGCGGGGCAAATCTGCCGTGCGGCTGGCTTGAGCGCTCAAGAAGGCCTAGAATTCCCGCATTGTTTATTCCCCCAAGGTAGCCCCGTAATGTCCTTCGCTGAGCAACTAACCCGCCTGCAAGTCTTTCTCGACGCCGACGAGCTGCACGAAGAGGCGCTGGATTACGTGGCCGCCCACGGTTACCTGACCGCCCTGTCGATCTGCGCAGAAGACGTACCGGAGCGTGAGTGGATCGACGCCCTGTTCGCCGAAGAGCCGCATTACAGCAGCGAGGCCCAGCGCGAAGAAATCGAAGCCACGCTGATCGGTCTCAAGGCTCACATCGCCCGTCAGCTGGCGTCCGACGAAGAATTCGAACTGCCGTGCGATCTGGACCTCGGTGATGAGCCGGACGACTCTGAACTGCGCGGCTGGTGCATCGGTTTCATGGAAGGCGTGTTCCTGCGCGAAGCGGCCTGGTTCGAGACCGCCGAAGAAGAAGTCAGCGAAATGCTCCTGCCGATCATGGTCGGTTCCGGCCTGTTCGACGAGCAGCCAGAGTTCGAAGACATCGCCAAGGACGCCAACCTGATGGACGACATGATCGTGCAGATCCCCGAAGCCCTGACCGCGCTGTACCTGCTGTGCCAGGCGCCAGACGAAAAACCGGCGATCCTCAAGCCACGTCACCACTAAGATCCGGCCTATGGACAACCCCATAGGCAACCGCTCCCTGATGTTGCGCTACTTCCTGCTGGCCGTCGGCTGGCTCAGCGTGGCATTGGGGGTGATCGGGATTTTCCTGCCGGTTCTGCCCACCACCCCTTTCCTTTTGCTGGCGGCCGCCTGTTTCGCGCGCAGCTCTCCGCGTTTCTATCAATGGCTGGTCGAGCACCCGAAGCTCGGGCCATGGATCCGCGACTACCTCGACGGCAACGGCATTCCGCTCAAGGGCAAGGTCTACGCGATCGGGCTGATGTGGGCGAGCATTCTGTTCTCGTGCTACCTGGTGCCGCTGCCTTGGGCACGGGGGTTCATGTTGACCAGCGCGGTGTTGGTGACGGTGTACCTTCTGCGACAGAAAACCCTGCACAAACGATGAGCGCTCAGCAACCGTTCGTCGAAAAACCCTGCTCACCTGTCAGATCTGACAGTAGCCAGGCGATCGGCTTCAATCCTTAAATCACTCCGTCGCCCATCCCTCGACAGGAGTGTCTGCCATGTTGAAAAAACCTGCGAAAAGAAATCCCGCGTTGGCACTCGCCGAGCTGGAAATCCCCGACAAGCAGCCCGAAAAACTGCCTTCCGGTGAGTGGGGGATCAATTGGGCCGCGGCGATGGGGGTACACCCCGAAAAAGGACTGCTGACTTACATTCTGCCATGGGGCGAGATGGGCATCGGTGACGACGTCGAACTGTTGAAGGATGGTAACGTCGTTGCTCAGACCACCATCAGGGAAGCTGCCGAGGTGAATCAGCGCGTGACACTATTCGTCGCCCCCCGGCACGCCCGGACCGGCTCACATACCCTGAATTACCGAGTTAAACGAATCAATCAAGCGTGGGAACCCCAGAATCCCCCGACCGCAATATACGAAAAACTCGAGATTCCGGGCGGGCAAGATACGTTGCCAGGCCCCGGCCACTCCGGGCTGTATATGTATATCGATCCGGAAATTGTCAATGGCGGCGTGGATAAGGACATCGCTGAAGAAGGTGTGCCGATTATCGTCCGCGCTCAATCCGGTTCCGGTGTGCCTTATCCTGATGTGGCGGTCGGTGACAGGATGAAGGTGACGTGGGGTGGAGTGTTCAAAGAATCCGATCCGGTCACCGCCGAGCAAATCAGTGATCCCGTCAACAATCCGATCGAAATCGTGGTCGACAAAGCCATGATCGAGAAGGCCGGCGATACCGATGATTCAGGCCTTGCTGTGAGCTTCATTGCTTTCGACATCACGGGAAACTTCGCAGAAGACTGGTGCACGGAAACCCGGATCGTAGTCTCGGTGGGCACAAATCTTCTGCTCGCCCCTATTGTCGCGCCGGCCATCAACAACGTGCTTGATCTTGAGAAATTAGGTGACGACAACGTCGTCGTTCAAGTGGTAGCCAGAGCCCCGGACTTCAAGCTTGGCGACAAAATCGAACTGAAGATGCGCGGCACCACGGTAGAGGGCGATCCGATCGAGGCCGTTGCTCCCTTGGTGACCATTGACAACTTGCCACACACCTACGAGTTGGTAATCCAGAACTCGGATGCGCGAAAGCTGGCAAAAACCCAAGCCACTTTCTCTTACCGCCTGATACGCGATGGAAGCGCAGACCCGCTTCGATCCAAAGGCCAATTCGTGCAGATTGTGGGCGAACCGGATCAACTGGCCGCACCAACTTTCGATGATGAGGAAAATGGCGCTATTGACCCCGAACTCACTCAAACCGCTTTTCGGATTCCACACGATCCGATTATTGAAGTAGGCATGGCAATCGAAGTTGAATGGTTCGGCAAGCGCCCAAATGGCACCATCTATAACCCAAGCTTCGACTGGTATTTTCCGGACAAGGACGAAGTAAGCAACGAAAATGGTTTTGTCATTCCTATCGACGGCATGCACATTTCCACCCTCAACGGCGGAACTGTCGACGGGTCCTATACACTGCTGGCGGACGAAGACGGCGAAATCATCAGACGCCGCTCTCGAACTGCGGCCCCCGTCAACGTCGGCGAACCGCAGTTCGAGCTGGTGCAGCCCATCGTTCTGGGAGAGCAGAATGGTGGACTGGAACCCGGCGACCTTCCCGCAGGCGCCAGTAAACTCACTGCGCCAAGACCCACCGGTACGCCAAGCAAGTCTGGCGACATAGTCACCTATACGTGGGATGGCGAGGTCACAGGCAAGAAGGAAGACTCCATCTCTCTCAACGCCCTCTCGGCCAACAAGGATGTGCCCTTCACGCTGAATGCCGCCTTCGTAGCGGCACACATTGAACCCAATCGCGGAAAGAAGATAACTGTCACTTACCGGATCTGGCGCAAGGAAACCGATACCACCAGCTACTCCAATCCGTTGACCTTTGTCGTCGGCAAGGCAGAGCAACCACTGCTGGATCCAGCGGAAGTGGTGCAAGCCCCCGGTGGAATCCTCGACCCCGCCGATGCCCCGGACGGTGCAACCGTCAAAATTGCCGCCAACCGGCCAGAAAACGCCGGCGATCATTTTTACATGACGTGGGCCACAACGGACGGCGAGACCGTGCACACGGATGACAGATCCATCAGCTCAAACAACCAGGGCAAACCCGTCGAGTTCACGGTTGAGCAATCCATCCTGCTCGCCTGCCTGAACAAAGATGTGGTGATCAGTTATTACGTAGCATTGTTGGAGGGTGGCCAGGCCCCCGGTGCGGATTATCCGCTGAGAGTCGAGGCAACGGAGTTCAAGCTGCCAGACGCCACGTTCAGGGAGGCAACCGGTCTTCAAAAAGACCAGTTGAACCCCGACGATGTTTATCCAGACGGCGCAACGGTGGTGATACCGGCAACCGCCCTTCTGAAGACAGACGACGAAATCACGGTAACGGTCGAGGGTCAAACCACTACCACGTATCCGTATACCGTGACGTCCGCGCAAGCCGACAAAGAGCTGGCCGTGATCAAGGTCCCGCATAGCGTGATCAACGCCAACGACGGGCGAAGCATCGCCTTGAGCTACGAAATCAAACGCAAGGCCGGCGGAACCGATGGTCCTTCCAACCCGACGGTCTACGATGTGCGCAAGGTGATCGGCAGCGGTAAGTTGCGGGTCATCGGGGCGCGTTACAACAAGGGGATATATCGGGAGAGTAGCTCCAGCTGGCTCATATCCGCCTTCAACGCAGACACGCTGCATCGCGTAGAGGCAGAGTGGAAATATGCTGACGACAGCACCTGGACGAAAGCGCAGTTCTGGGTTGATACCGACCCGTATGCCCCCTTGCAAGTTCGCACCAGCGACGACCAGGTCACCCTGAACAGAGTCAATATATTTGGCACCGGCGGCCCTGGCACTCCCGCCAATGACGGGGCATTCGTGGCGCTGCGGGACAGGAACAATCTGGCAGCCTGGGGTAACCCATTGAATGGCCAGAAAATCCCGCCAACCTTTCAGACGTTCACCGACATTGCCAGGGCGGCTTGTTCAGGCAGTTCTTACGCGGTGATTCGCACCAACAACTTCACCGTGGCATGGCCCGGGACTGCAGGTCAGGGTGGAGAAATGGGCACGGTGGACCCTACGAACTTCAAACTGCTTGCGGGCAACAGCGTTGCAATTGCGGGCATCAAAACCGATGGAACAGTCCATGCCTGGGGCACCGCTGACAAAGGCGGAACCCCGTCCGCCGAAATCCTGGCCTTGAGAGATGCAGTCGAACTGACGCCCGCCGGAAATGCTCTCGCCGTCCTCAGAACGACCGGCCAGGTGATGGCCTGGGGAGGTGGAACGGGGTTCGGCGGTGTTGTTCCTCCAGAGATCGCCAGCCTGACCGATATTAAACACGTGATCGGCAATGGCTTCGCGTTCGCTGCACTTCGGAACAACGGCAGTGTGGTCGCCTGGGGTGATCCCGTGAAAGGCGGCGCCGTATCCGACGATGTCGCCGGCCTGACCAACATCAAGGCGCTTGCCTGTGCAAATGCTCAAGCCTTTATCGTCATGCTCATGAGCGGACAAATCGCAGGCTGGGGGCCCGCAACGTATGGCGGGGAACTGCCCGCCGATATCCGCTCCCTGACGGATGTCATCTCAGTGGTCTCCAGTTCGAATGCGTTTGCAGCGCTTCGACACAGCGGTCACGTCGTTGGATGGCCCGCGGCCAATTCGGGTGGGCTGATACCTGACCCGATTGCCGGCAGGGACGATCTTGTTCAATTGGCCGCCACCGCTGGAGCATTCGCCGCAGTGTGCAAAGATGGAACCGTCGTGGCCTGGGGAGACCCGTCGCTCGGCGGAGATACCACGCCCGTAGCCGACAAACTGCTCAACGTCACCGCGATCTACGCCAACCGTCATGCTTTTACGGCGCTCACTTCCGACGGCGAAGTAGTGACCTGGGGCAATGCTCTCGCCGGCGGCGACAGCAGCGCCGCTCAAGACCGGCTCAAAGGCCAGGTGTCGTACTACGCCAATGCGGCCACCCGCGGCCTGGCCCTCAAGGCCAGTCGTTTGGCCAGGCTCAACACCCCCTGACATTCTCAACGATGCCTTGCTGTGCGGCGCTCACCCGAGCGCCGCCTATCTGTTCTGAGGAGAGGGAGATATGAGCCAGACCAAGAACAACCTGCGGGCGCCCTCTGTAGACGAAGCGCCCCTCGGTATTCTGGATCCGCAAACGCTTCCTCCCGGGGGAGCGACCGTCAGGATAAAACCCTGGACGCCCATGACGTTCCGCGATCACGTTTACTTGTTCGTCGGCGATACCTACACCGATGACCTGCCGATCAGCGCCGGCGCAGTCGACAAGGATGTCGTGTTCAAGGTCGACGCGTCGGAATTTGTTGCCGACGAAAATGACATCGTACCGATTCGCTACGAAGTGCAGCTGTATCAGAGCACCCGCGAACCTTCGGACACCCTGAATCTGAAATTGCAGACGGGTTTCGACGCTGCCGCCACACTGGATCTGAGCACTGAACACTACGTCGTCTGCGTCGACAAGCCCCCGCTTGCGCCTCCGCCGGCAGCGCGCATGACCCGTGTAGCCACGTGGGGTCAGGCGCCTTACACCTACGACAGCAGCAATCCGTTGATCGCCAGTGCCGATGCAGAATCGGGCGAGATCACCGCCCTCAGCAACGGCGCCTGCACGATTCGCGCGACCGACAGCCAGAGCCAGAGCCGCGAGTACCCACTCACCGTCAAGGGTATTCAGGAAGTGCACTTCCTGAGTGCCGGTGCGGATTGGGAGGGCATGACCAGAATTTGTACCGCTGCAAAACTGCAACCGATCACCCTCGCCCAGACGAAACGCCTATGGACGCTTTATTTCCCCGACAGCGGCCCCGTCGCGGATTTCCTCGAGTGGCTGAACTACCCGGTATGGACCGCCGACATCCTTGGCGCCAATACCGCCTGGACTTACGACCTCAACGGTTCATCGGTCAATGACAACGCCACCAGCCAGGACATGGCCTCGTTCTGGCAGGTTTTGGGTATCTCCCAGACTTGAGCGACTGCGACCAAAGACTTGTGGAGATCACCATGCGCAGCACATCGCAAATCAGATGTCTGTTGCTCGGATTGGCGCTGTTCGGCAGTGTCAGCCAAGCCGCAACCGGTCCGGAAACCGCTCACCTGCTCAACCAGCGCTACCAGAGTACCCTCAGCCAGTGTCCAGGAGACAACCCGGCGTATTTTTGCAGCGGTGTATTGCTGCGTGGCAGCCAGGGAGCTGAAGAGTTCTGGAAGCACAATGCAGACACCACTCAACTCGGCGCAGAGGGCATGAACTATCTGCGCGCCGACCTCGACACCCGCACACTGGCGCAAGCATACGGTGCGGTATTCAATGATCAGTTCAGCGCGATCGGCCTGGGCAAATCGCTGGATGTCCTGTGCGTCTATCCGTTCGAATTTCCGATACCCGCCACCAGACCGGAAATGGGCTGCGGCTGGGCCGCCGCCGCAGTGCAACGAGCGCCGGACATCAGTTCCTGCACGGCGCTGGGCGTGACTGACGCACAAGGCTGGCTCGTGCACTTCGCACAGCAATCCAATGAGGCTGTCGCGCAATGCTCACTCAGCAGCCAGAACCCCGCACAGTTCAAGGCCAGCCTGCTTGCACACCAAGGGCTCGACACCACGTGGTCTGCACGGCCGATGCGGGTGCAGGTGCGTAACTGGGACGAACTGGACCCTGCGAAGTTGGCACTGCAAGCATTGTTTTATGACGTGACGCAGACCGGCTCACTGCTCGGAGCACAGAAAGATCAACGCGATTATTTCAAGGCTACCGGTGAGTGGTTGCCGATCCTGCGCATGGATCTCGGCCAACCTGCGGACAGGGTGTTCGGTTTCAACCTTCAGGACCAGTTGTACATCGGCTACGATGTGGTTGCGCGTTTGAATGCGCGATCAGTGGACACGCGAACAACCTGTCTGGGCAATAGCGCTGCATTCCACTGCAGTGGTGTACTGGTGCGCTCGACCAATGTCTCCACCGCCTATCACTCCTGGGATCCCAGTGACAGCTCCATAAACGGCAATGGGGTTTCGTTCACCTACATCGCGGACGGTACACGGATTACCCGCACTTACAAGCCACAGGGGTTCATTGTCCGGGAGTCCTTTGCCCCCTCCGGCAAACCATTGACCGTTCGCTGTCTGTACCCGTTTGACGCCGGCACCTCCGGCTCGGCCGATATCTGTCGAACCCACGGCGGCCAGTGCGAGGAGCTGGGTATCACCACCCGGGAGCTGTGGATTGCACGTTACGCCACCAGCCCCACCCGCACGTGCGCGTTCAACACCCAAGCGCAAAACTTTCAGCTGGCGACCACGGTACGGCCCGACGCCACTGATCCTTTGGGCTGGAACGAATTGATCATGGCGGCGTGGACCGAAGACGATCCGCAACACCTGCCACTCGAGGCGTTCGCCGTTTTCACCCCCTCTCACCAAGCTGGAGACGGGCTGGTAGGGGCTCGATACATTCAACGCGATTATTTCCAGGTCACGGGGCGCTTCCTTCCGGTCGTGCGTGTGCTGTTAACGGCAGCACCTGGTTCGACGTTCACTTATGACGTCGAGGATCAGGCTCTGGGAGATTCGAGCACGCAGGCTTTGTCGACAGCAATCCCGTTCCAGCCAAGGGCGATGCGGGACGACTAGGGTGATAGCCCCGGGATCCAGAACGGCTACGCACGCAGACCATGATCCTGAAACCGTTGGTCGAAAGATCCTTCGCACCTGTCAGATCTGACAGTACCCCTCTCCCCGCCCCTCAGGTTCAATAAAAAACCGTCTGCGATCCCATTGCGTGCTCGTTCAGGAGTTTCGTCATGCTCAACCACAGTCCGCTTCTGTTTCCCCATCTCGACCAGCCCGTCACCCTGGCGCTTCGGCCAATGCAGATCAGCGGCGCAGTCACGCCAGTCGAGGAGGCCGATGGCGGGATCAATATTGCAGTGGTCGAGGAAAGCGCCAGCGGTGTGCTGTGCGTAATCGTGGCGTACCTCGACATGCTTGAGGGTGATGAAAATGTCGTTTACTGGGACGACGCTCCGGTGCTTACCCGAAAGGTTGAAGCGGGGGAAAAAGACACGCACCTGTTCTTTTACCTGGACAAAGTGCTGTTCACTCCCGGTCTGCATGAGTGTTTTTATGAGTTGACCCGGTTCGGCGAAACCGCGCCGGACGATCCCTCTGTGGTGTCGCTGTTTTTCGTCAAGCTGACCAGCCCCGGTGGCCGAGACAGGGAACCTCATCTGCCCGACGGGCACTCCGAACTGCACATCGCGCAATTGCCACAGGAAATCATCGATCAGGGATTGATCGACGCAGAGTGGGCAAAAAAAGGCGTTCCCCTCACGGTTCCTGCTTATCCGGAAATCAGGGTGCGAGACACGATTCTGATGCGCTGGGGCAGCCATACCCTCGCGCCGCACCTCGTCACACTCACGCAGGCGGAAGGCAAGGATCCCATCGTGATCGTCGCCACGCAGGAAGACATTCTGGCCGGTGGCGACAGCGCAGCACTGGAAATCAAGTACGACCCTCACGATGAAGTATGGAACTGGTCTTCCCGGCACTCCAAACGCACGCGGATCGCCGTCGACGCCGGCGCCTGGCGTCTGGCTGCCCCGATTATCAAGGAGTCGGTCAATCAGATCATCACGATCATCAACTTGAACAAGGAGGACGTCACGGTCCAGGTCCACATCCAGGGCTCGGATTTCGCACTGAACGACTCTGTGAAAATGACCTGGATCGGCACCCCCTTCAGCGGAAATCCGTTGATTCACACCGAAACCAGACTGGTGGTGAACATTCCGAGTGTCATGGAATTCAAGGTGCCGTACGCGCAAGTCCGCGCCATCGCCATGGGCCGGGCTGATGCCTCCTACGTGCTGACGAAGGCAGACGGGAGTCCGCCGTTATCCTCCAAACGCGAATTCGCCGACGTGGTGGGTGACGTTTCGATGCCGGACGCACCGACGATTGTCGAGTTACTGGGTGACCTACTCGAGTCGGACAGGCCCTACGCTACGGTACTGATCAAGTACCTGAGCATTGCCAATGGCGATCTGGTCGCCATTCACTGGATAGGAAAAAAGTCCAACGATCAGCCCTATGTCCATGAATTCACGCACACCGTCAGTGCCAACGAGGCGAAGGAAGGCTTTTTCACTGCTTACGTCGACGCAGAGCACATCGGCGTGCTCGACAACGGCAGTCTCGATCTTTGGTACACCGTGTCCAATGACAAGTCGGAGCTCTTCGGCGTCAGTGATTCAGAGCATCTGTTGGTCAAGGTGCAAGCCGTCACCGCGACACTGCCCAGGCCCGAGGTGGAGGAAGCCGACAAAAACCCCGATGTGCTCGACCCTTCCAAAGTCTTCGATGTCGTCCACATACTCATCGAAAATCCGCCGACGCAAAAAGACGACATCGTGACCTGGTACTGGCAAGCGACCCACCCGTTCGGCAGCACCAGCGACTGGGTGCCCATCACCTCGCTGAGCGCCGGTAAAGCGCTGCGTTTTCGAGTGCCCGCGAACTTCGTGACGATCAGCATCGGGCAGTACGTCAAGGTGCGTTACTCGCTAAAGCACGCGTCCACAGGTTTATACAGTCACTCCGCCGTACTCAATCTGCTGATCGGGTCGCTTGTAGGTGAATTGCCACCGCCGCAAGTCAAACAGGCACCGAACGCCGTACTCAAAGCAATGGATGGGTTGAACGGTGTGGACGTCAACGTCAGCTACGACAGTATGGATCCCGCCCTCGATATCATCCCCCTGCACTGGATCGGAACGCCAGGCGCCGGTACATCAACAGATATTGAGTTTCCCGGGCACAGCAGTGGCAGCGTGGACGTTCATCTTCCCCCAACGCTCATTGGCCCCAACATCAACAAAACCGTGGACGTGAAGTACTTGGTGCGCCGCTATGGCCACGAGACTGAATCAGAGTCGCTGGGCCTGAGAGTCACGGGATTCGACGACCCCGAGAAGGATCTGCCTCGCCCTGACGTATCTGAGTCAGACAGCAACCGGGTCCTGGATCTGATGACGTTCAACGGGAACGCCACAACGCTCGTTGCCAAGTGGCATTACATTGCCCTCAAACAACGCCTCTGGCTCAAAGTGGAAGGCAAGACAACGGCGGGCGGCGACTACGTCATCCGGATGCTCGATGGCGACGAGATCACTCCGGCGCAGGTCGGCAGCGGGCTGAATGAAATCCTGCTCAGAAGCGAATTGATGAAACTGGGGCATTCCTCACCGGCAAACGTGATTTGCAAAGTCTCGTTTGATGGCAGTGCTCAAGAAGCCGATGCGATTGAGTTTCCGAGGTTGCCGCTGACGATCAGAACCCGATATGACTGGGTGACGCCTGTCATCACCAGCGTGACAGATGCCCGTGGCGACGTACCCGAAGGGGGGAAAACCCGTTACAAGCAGGTCACTGTCAAAGGCACTGCAACTCGCGATGAAACGGTTGAGCTTTTTGATGCAGTTTCGACATCCCTGGGCACCGCGTCCGTAGATGAAAAAGGCGAATGGACCCGCATCATCAGCGGTTTGACCGAGAAACCCTACAGCATTACCGCCAAGGCGTTGTACGGCGCCGATCCGGTCACCAGCAATCCCAGAACCTTCGAGGTCAAGTTCGCTGAAACCCCGGAGATCAACAAAGTGACCGACTCCAGAGGCCTGGTCGCCCCCAACGCCATCACCTACGACAACAGTGTCGCGATCGAAGGCAGCGCTACACCCAACGAGCGGATTCAGCTTCAACAAAGCGGGACACCAATCATCGACCTCCCTGTCGACCCAAGCGGAGTCTGGCGACGTACACTTTCCGGATTGACGGTAAAAAGTTACGTACTCAATGCCAAGGCGCTTTATGACATTCAACCAGAGCTGAGCCCCCCCTATCCTTTTCGCGTCGGGCAAGCCGTCACACCGACCATTTCTCGTGTGGTCGATGTGAAAGGCGACGTCGAAGCGGGCGGGACGACCTACTACAAGAGTGTCACGTTGCACGGCAAAGCCAGTCCCAATGAAAAGATCACGCTTAGCGATGGAAACACTGCGATAGACACGGTAGACGTCAAACCCAGCGGCGACTGGGAATATTCCTACGGCAATCTGACGTTAAAAACTTACAGTCTGACAGCCAAAGCCGAGTACGGCAGCGAACCTGTCTCTGCACCACCGAGGGTATTCACCGTTGCCGCGTTCATTTCCCCGAGCATCACCTCGGTGACCGACAGCAGAGGGCCGTTAAGGCAGAACGAAACCACCTATGACTCAACGGTTGCTCTGCTGGGACAGGCGACACCCAAAGAACAGATTCAGGTTTACAACAAAGGTACAGCTATCGGCCCGCCCGTCACTGTCGGTGTCGATCGGCAATGGCGCTCGACTGTCACAGGGTTGGGAGTGACGTCACACAGCCTGTCGGCAAAGGCGCTCTACCCCGTTGATCCGGTCGAAAGTCAGCCGTTCAACTTCAATGTGGCCGCCCACACCCCAGTGACGATCACGTCTGTGCACGATGGCATCAGCGAGCTGCTGAACGGTGCGGAAACCAAAAGCACCTCCGTCACACTGCGAGGTAATGTCACCCCTGATTTCGAGGTGCAAATCCACGACAACAACTCGCCCAAACACACAGTGCGTGCCATAGGCAGTACCTGGACCACAACACTGGGTGTTGGGCTGGGCCCGCACTCGATCACGGCGAAGGCCGTGAGCACCGGGCAGTTCTCGGGGGCGCGCACGTTCAGGGTTATCTCACCGATTCCGCCACTGACCATCAACCCGGCACCCATGAGTCTGAATGCCTGGCACTTCAGGGATGGCAACACACCAACCAACCCTCCTTCCGGCGCCTTTGGCGACAGATCGGCAAGTGGCGGCGTGCCTCCCTACAGATATGCTTCCAGCAACCCCAACGTTGCGGAAGTCAACATCAGCAGCGGGCGCGTCATTTCCAAGGGCAACGGTTCGGCAACCATCACGGTTACGGACGGTGCCAATCAAACCGCCAGTTACACCGTCACCACTTCAAACGTGGACCATCTGTTTGGCACAGGCATCTTCGGTACCCACACCTCATGTGCAAACGCGGCGGCCGGTATGGGAGGAAGAATTCCTTCTCTGGCCGAATGGCGAGCCTATATCAATAACTACGCCGGCCAACGCACGATCGAAGGCTGGTGCTGGGCGTCTGACTCGGGCGGCTTCGCCAAACGGATGGTGATCTACCCGGCCACAGGCCAGACTGAGACCCGACCCGATTTCGGTGGCGCCGGCGGCTCCGCCGGTGGCGTAGGCATTCGACGCGCATAAAGGCCAGGCACAAAAAAGCCGCTACTCCCTGAAGGAGTAGCGGCTTTCCTATATTCGGGGGCCGTGACTTACCAGCTATACCGCACCCCTACATTCCCCCCCCAAGGCTGCTCGATATGCTCGCCATTGGCGTAATCCAGATCGACATGCACCTGCCATTTGTCCGACATGGCCACCGCCACACCAGCGCCGAACTCCGCCCGTGAACCCGACAGGTCATTGTTGAACACGTTATTGTTGACCTGCACTTCGTTGTTTTTGGCAAATTCGTGAGCTATCGCTGCACGTACATAAGGTTGCGCAACGGCACCATTGCCAATGTCGAAGTTGCGCCCGGCCGTGGCGCCTGCCTTGCCCAGGAAAGAGCGGGTACGATCACCCTCGGCCTGCATGTCGTTGTCCAGGCTGAAGCGTTTGCCCTGGATCTGCGCTGCCGAAAACTGAACGAAGGGTTCAATGAAGTAATCGTTGCTCAACTTGATGTGACGACCGCCTTCAACCGACGCGCTGACACCCCAGTTATCGTAATCGCCCTTGGCACGCGTGCCGTCGCTCAAACCGACCTTGGCCTCGTTCCGGAAACGGTTGAATTTCAGCACACCGTCAACGTAGTAACCGGTGTCGCGGTCCATCCACGTCACATACGGCCCGAAGTAATAACTCTTGACCGTGCCCGAGGTGCCATGTTCAAGACTCAGATCGGACTCACTAAAGCCCACCATCACGCCCCCCAGTACATCGCTGTCATTGAGTCGGGCGTCGGCCCCGAGGGAAAGCCCTTGCTGGTTCTGCTTGTACGCCACACCGGAACTTTCGGACACGTTGTACTGGTTGCCATAGGTGCGTACCCAGGCGCCCGACTGGCCACCGTTGAACCGCAACTCACCCATGCGGCTGCGCAATGAGCTGGCTTCGCCGTACAACAGGGT
This sequence comes from Pseudomonas sp. W15Feb9B, assembly GCF_000828175.1. NCBI lineage: Bacteria > Pseudomonadati > Pseudomonadota > Gammaproteobacteria > Pseudomonadales > Pseudomonadaceae > Pseudomonas > Pseudomonas sp. W15Feb9B. The sequence continues at coordinate 163,926 of NZ_JTKF01000041.1, forward strand.
AATCGGAGAATTGAACAAGGCCAGTACCGCACTGGCGCCGGGGCTGATCACCTGGGTGGTCGGGTCGAGGAACCATTCCGTACCGCCCGTTCCACCTTGTCGTTGGGCCAGGTCATAGGACCAGGTACCGAGATCCACTCGCCCGCCCGTCAAAGCAAATTGCGCATCACCAGCGGCGGTGCGCACCAGAGTCAGTTGCTGCGGGTTCACTGCATCCAGACCGGACGCCGCCACCAGCAACCCGAACGACCCGGTCGCCACACCTGTGACATTGAGCAAGTCATGCTGGCCCGTGGCGAAGTTGCCCTTCATCGCGAAGGTGCTGGAACCGTCCGGCGAACCGGCGAGCGTACCGACGTTCAACTGGTAGAAGGTATTCGGTACATCCTGCGCACCAAAGCGAACCGTCCCACCACTCATGGCGAGAGTTCCTACGGTGTCGTTGCCCGTCAGGGTCCAGATCGAACCGCTGTTGACGGTTACGCCATCGACCTTGTCGAGACGGCCAGTGAACTGCGAACTGTTCTGCAGGGTGACGTTGGCGGTCGAACCGTTTTCGACCAGCACATCGCCGGTCATCCGGCCTTGATCGAAGGTCAGGTTGCCGGTGCTGTTGCCGGCGATGTTGATGTTGCCTTGCAAGTTGCTGTTGGCGACGGTCATGGTGGCGGTGGAGGCGCCCTGGACGTCGAGCAGGTTGTTGTTGCCGGCGAGCAGGCTGGCGCCGTTCGACAGGTTGATGGTGGCATCGGTACCGCGATCAACCAGAACTGCTGAGCCATTGATCCCTTGTACAGTGGCGTTATCCAGCGAGAGCGAACGGGCGCCGACATTGTCCGTGTCGTTGACAATGCGCACGCCTGTCGCCTGACCGCTGATGACAGACCCGGCGGAGGCGTTGAGCGCACCGCCAAGAAGATTCGCACCAATGCCATTGCTGCCAGTACCGGTCACTTGCGTATTGACCAGCGACAACGTGCTCAGCCCCGTGACTTGCGCACCGAAAACATCACCACGGATCTGACTGTTGGAAACATCCACGGTGGAGCCGCCAGCGGCAATTGAAGAGCGGTTGACAGCCAGACCGATGTCGTCGCTGGTCACAGTGGCCTGGTTGATGGTGCCCCGGCTGCTGGTGACCAGAATACCTTCGACGCCAGGATTGCTGGCGACCGTGGCGCCATTGATGTTCAGCGTCGAGCCGGACTGAACGGTGATCGATTGGGTGGTGGCGCCATTGACGTTCAACACACCTCTGTTGCGCACCAGATAATCGATCGGTGCAGTCGTTGCGTCGATATCCAGTGAAGTGTTGTTGACGATAACAGCTGCCTGCACACCACTACCGAAAAAAGAGAATGCAGGTATGAATATAAACGCACCCAACGTGCTTTTTACAACGGGTCCATTAAACCAGACACTCAACGCCTTCATGACTTGTCCACCTCCAAAACCATTACAAAAAAATGCAAGAAGCATCTGCATGAAAAATCGAGCGCGAACAGTAGTCGGATCCCCCACAAAAAACTGTAGGAAAAGTCCGAAAGCCAAAGAGGAAATAACCCGAGCACTACCGCAAAAAAACGGGAGGTATTGAACCTCCCGTCTTCCTCACTTAAATCGGGCAAGGATTACCACTGCCTGATTCCATATGCACCCTGACAAAATCGCTGGACTCCACCGGTCTTCCATCAATATCAGCCACATAACTGATCTTCCCCCACGCACTGCCTGTTGCAAGCAGTTCCTGATAACGGATTTTCAAAATGAACCCAGCATCCACCTCCTGATCGGTAGGTGTATAAGTGAAAGCGTATTTTGTATTCGGCTTTTCCGTAGCGCCCGCCTCATCGGTATAACCTTGATAAACGCAAGACAGGGTCTGACCCTTCAATTGATTCTCCCCACCTGCAACCAGCGCGTGAGCACACTTGACAAGGACAGCATCTGTTCGTAACGAATTACAGTTGAGCAGAGGAGGATCAAAATCATCGTCCATATATTGAAAGGTTACTGCTGGCGCTACGCTTGGACGAATGAACACCTCAACCTCCCGAGGCAATGAAAACTCTTCGTTATCGTTAACAGCTGGATTGGTCAACTTGTAACTTACCGGTAGTTTTGCATCATTCCCTCCAAAGTCGACAACCGACCATTCAATAGTCCACTCCAGCTCACCGGTCTCCGTTCCATCCAACTCGATAACACCACCGTCCGCTTGGGAAACTTCTACGCCCTTCCAGATAAGTGTCGCAATGTCCCCATCTTTCACATCATCAAAAACTGCCACCTTCACTGATACCGTCTGGTCTATGTCGTCTTCAGACAGAACGTTTGGAAGATTGCCTCCTTGCCCTTGAACTGTCACCGGAGCGAGATCCGGGTTAGGGTTCTCTCCCCCCTCTCCTGGACCGGGCCTGCGAAGATCGACATCAATATCTTTTGTGAGAGGCCCTGTTAATGGATGTCGAGCATTCCCGCGCTTTATCTGATAGCTGGTAGTAATCTTCTTGGGGCCAAGGTTGTCGTTGAACAGTGCAGCGTAAGGAATATCCAGATAGTAAGGAAAACCTGTAATTTGAACAGCCTTTAATGTGGTGCCATCAACGGTAACTTCCAACTCATCCATGCCATCGATGAAGTTGGTGTACTGAGTTGTTATACCGATCCCCAATGGCGTCCGGGCATCCGCCAGATCTACCAGTTTAATGGGAGTATCGTCATCAAACAGCGGGATATCAGGTGGGAGCAATCCCGCAGGAGGATCTGTCAGCGATATGTTGACCTTCTTGAATGGAGAAGGTGCACTCGGGTTACCCTTGCGGTCTTCCAGCGTATACCAAAGTTCTTTTTCGCCTTCCTCCTTTCCAATGTGGTCGCTGGTCAGATCGAAAGTTACCGGTGTAGTTGTATCTGGACGCTCAAACTCTCCAATCAAGACAGCACTTGGCAAACTGACTCCGAAGTAACAGCGAACGGTATCCTTGATTTTTTTGTAGGGTATTCAGGAATACCCACCACCACAACACCACCATTGTTATCTAGATAGGTTTTAGTAATACCAAACTGCTCCACTTCGGGCGGAAGTGTCACCAAACCATTTGGAGTAGGAGCCTGGGTATCAATATTGATTATCAGAGATTCTACCGGATCAGTATTGCCACCATGATTTAATACATAACCCAGTTCATGCGAGCCTGGATCGACCGTCAAACCCTCAGGGAGCACCAGATCAAATTCAGTTATTGCCGAATCAATCGGCGTGGTGTAGTTAAATCGAGTTCCTGTAGGAGTAGCATCCCAGGTCAACCGTAAAAAACCCGGTACTGAATTGGGATCATCTGCCTTGGGAAAACGAGGAATCACAACCTTGAGTGCAGCGCCCCGAAGACTGCTGTGCAATTGATTTGGCAAGTCATCGGCTTCGTCGCCAAGTAGAGGATTATCCGCATGCAACTTGGGTGGTTCCAGATCAGCGACAGCCATGCTTTGGCGAACCCTGAGATAGCGTGCACGATTCTCTGCGGGACTTAACGGTTTAAAAATGGTCATTGTCATTATCCTTTCCAAATTTAAATAGCTGGCCAAGGGTGCTATAAGCCTGCACCAGCACTCATTGAAAACTGACAACTTTCAGGGAACTGCAAAAGCCTCAACAGCAGTCAGCACAACTTATGTCAGCGTCCGGCAACTCAAACGATCCGGCGCCACAGATATTACTTCGAACAAAGATCCACATCCGGCCCGCAAACTGCGCCGCTGGGCATTGTTCTATTGATAATTACAAAATCGAATTTCGATACTCCACGACCGCCATTACTTTTTCTCAAAAAGTACTGACAGAGCGCCGACCCGTTATTCACCATGGGCTCAATCAACCGTTGATAGTCCGTCACCAGCACGTCAAAGCCATTGCGTGCCTGATCAAGAGTCAGCTTCGTTTCGAACGAGTCCGCGACGCCCGAAATAGGAGAGGTACCGTTGGGGCCCTGACACCCTTGCCAACGCAGCTCGACAATATCGTTCTCATCGAACGCGTCATTACCCTCGATATGAACTTTCACATGCACCCACAACCGTGGGTTGGCGCAGCAATCGAGGAGCCCTTCCCGCCCGCCATCCGGGAAGGTTGGTTCGGGCATATTCCTGATGATGACGATTGCCACGTCCACCCGAGTAGTCCGGGCCAGTTGCTGGTTCACACCGTTATCGGTGAGGTAATGCACAGGCAGCGCCGGATTTTCCTTGTCCTGGTCGATAAACTCCCAAGGGATGCTGAAGGGAATTTTTTTCCCGGCTGTATCACCGGGCCTAACCTCATACTCCGCGACGGGTGCGCTGATGGCTCCCCAGAACACAAAGACCTTTTCCCCTGGCAAAGGGTTGTCATGCAGCGCCAGGTACCCATCGGCGTTTAATTCATAGTCGTCGGGAAGCAGCTTGTTCAGCTGTTTTGAAACGGCTCCGTAAATCTCGACCTTCGCCAGCCTGGTGTTCAACAGCGCAGGTGCATCGGGGTGGTCTTGACCCGCGACCGTAAAGTTGAAGGGCACGGTTGTTTCCGGTGACGGCGGCGTCGGCGTCCCGCCCCGACTGACGCGATAGTCGATACGCGCGTCCATGGGACCGAGCCCGTCGGCCGTCAATGTTGACCAGGGCACGGCCGCGATCTGTACCGGCTTCGAAGGATCGACATCGAGCGGTGCCAGATCATGACCATTCCACCGAATCAAAAGCTTGTCGGAGGCATCCGGGTTGTCATAGTTATCGATTTCGACCGTAACAGCCTGCTGATTCGAAGCCCCTTCGCGGGCATGCTCGCGGTCGATCAATCCCCTGGCCGATAACGGGACACGTGGCGGGTTGAGTTTGCCGGGCCCGGGTTTCAAATCGACGAACACCGGCAACGTAGTAGAGCGCGGTCCGATGTTGCCGGCCCAGTCCCGCAACTTGTAATAAAAGTAACGTGGGCCGTGTCCCTTGGCCCGAATGTCCGCTTCATAAATCGTGATGATCAGTTGCTTCTGATCGATGTCCTGCTGGCTGAATGCTTGCTCACGTATTTCCTGTTCGGAGTCCGGCGGATTTTCTTTTTCGGTCAGGAAATAGATCGCACGATCCCGTGCCCTGGCATCCGGATAGAACGGGACTTGAAACCGGACCTCGCCAAAACGAATGAGATAGTCATCGGTGATATCGCCCGGAACGTTCAGCATGATCAGGGCTGTCGGTTGCTGATTATCATTCGGAGGGACCCGATCAACCGTCACTCGTTTACGAAAAGAATACTCCTTGTTCCCGCCGTAGTTCAGCTCGTAGGACAAGTCATAAGTGCCAGGATCCAGCTTGTCCTGCGGGACTTTCAAGACCTTCTCCCCCGGTTCATCAAATGTCTCGCGGTAGACCTCAGTGAACGGGCCGCCCTCAAACACCCAACTGATGATAATGATGTAGGGGATCGGAGCATCGAAGTAAGCCGGCTTCCAATTGGGGACAATCACTTTCACATCATCGTTCAGAGCATTGCGCGGCAGCAGCCCATCGGGGCTCTCGTTGCCATTTTCATCCTTGAGAATGATGGGAACTCTGGGTTTCTCCAGGACGGGATCCTCAGGATCGGCCAGCTTTTGAGTCATCGGCATTGCAGACGCCCTCTCACGATATCGACCCACGCTCCCAAAACATCTGCCCGTTATCGGCAGGTTGAGGATTCGTTGCTCTGAAGTGATTTAACGGCGTTGTATATTCGCTGGCTACTGTCAGAAATTACAGGTTTTGCTACCGTTCGTCGGAGATTTGGATCGCTGTCACCTTGCAGAACGGCATGAACAGAGCGGTTCAACAAACCGGATCGGAGCCTGAATCAGGCTGCGCATCCTAGCGCCAGTGCCCGGTACCTCATCGCCCCGGTATCGACAGCGAAGAACTGCTGGTCGATGGGTGCGAGACACTGAACTCGGCCAAGGTCATGGCCAATGACTTTCCCGGGCCGATGGACGGATTGCAACGGCATGTGTTGTCGAGGATTGCGCATCTGATCATGCTGGGTGGGCCGGCGGTGAATCGGGTGCCGGATAATCTGCAGTTGAAGGCTGAGGCGCCACTCTCGCCTGAGCAAAGAAAAACCCGCCGTTCCAATCAGCCGGAGCGGCGGGTTTTGTCGTTTCAGGCCTTGATCAAACCGTGTCAACCTTCAACGAATGATCATTCAACATGCCGCTGATGATCGTCGCCGTGTCGTGCCCACCGGCTACCACTCCACCCGCCCCTGGCGTTACACCGTAATGACTGGCGAGGTTGACGCCGGCGAGGTCGATGGTCTGGTTCGGCGTGGCGCCGGCCAGGGCGCTGACGTCGATGCTGGTGAGCACCGAGGCGCCGCTGCCGGTGACGGTGAAGTGCAGGTAGTCGTCGAGCGACGCGGTGGTGCCGTTTTCACCTTGCAGCAGTTGCGACAGGTCGAGCTTGTCGGTGCCGGGGGTGAAGTCGGTGATGGTGTCGTGGCCAGTGTTGCCCTTGAGGTACTGGAAGGTGTCCGCTCCCGCTCCACCGGTCAGGGTGTTGTTGCCCATGCCGCCGATCAGCAGGTCATCGCCACCACCACCGTTGAGGATGTCGTTGCCCAGCCCGCCGTTGATCACGTTGTTATTGTTGTCGCCGGTCAGGGTGTCGTTGAAGTTCGAGCCGACCAGGTTTTCGATGTTGCTGATCGTGTCAGTGCCGGCGCCGATGGTGTTTTGCGCACCGAGCAGGCCGAGGTTGACCGTAACCCCGGCGGTGGCATGGGCATAGCTGACCGTGTCGATGCCGGTACCGCCGTCGAGAATGTCGTTGCCCGGACCGCTGTAGAGCAAGTCGTTGCCCGCACCGCCGTGCATCTCGTTGTTGCCGGAACCGGCGGTCAGTACGTCGTTGCCGTCGCCACCATTGAGGAGGTTGTTGCCGCTGCCTGCTACCAGAATGTCATCCCCGGCAGTACCGGTGAGGGTGTGGCCATCCTGATAGGTGATGCTGACATTGGCGGTGTCGCTGCCGCCATGGTTATCGTTGGCGGTGTAGGTGCCGTTGAAGTCCGGCGTCACGTCGTGGGCGCCGGCGTAATTGACCGTCATGGTCAGTTGGTAGTTTTCCGCTGCCGTCGGATTGCTGCCGCTGGTATTGCTGATGTTGGTCACGTGGATCTGGTAGGTACTGTCGGCGCTGGCGGTGATGGTGCCGCCGTCGGCGATGCTGACGAACGCGCCGCCGTTGACCGAGTACTCCATGGTGACGTGGCCGGCCGCCAGGTTGTGATCCAGGTTGAGGGTTTCGCCCTGCTTCAGTTTGACGGTGATCAAGTCCTCATCGTTGGCATTGGCGTTGGTCACCGCACCGAGGTAACCGCTGACCACCAGCACCGCGGTCATCGCGGCGGTGTTCGCCGCGAACGCGTTACGCACGTCGGCCAGGTTCTGGTTGGCCGCCGTGTTGCTGGTGCCGTTGAACGTGATCGCGCCGGTACCGGTGAAGTCCGCGCCCTTGGCCACCCACCCGGTGTTGAAGGTGGTTGGTGAGGCGTTGAGCGTGTCGCCATCCGGGTCGGTGTCGTTGGCCAGCAACAGTTCGCCCGGCACCGTGACGCTGCTCGACAGCACGTTGGTGATGACGTGGTCGTCCACCGCCACTGGTGGCGAGTTGGGGATCACTTTCACGGTCAGCGTCGAGCTGGCGAGGTCGCCGTCATTGTCGCTGAGGGTGAAACCGATGTTCTCGGTGATCACCGTGGTCGTGGTTTTCTGCGAGGTGTAGCTGTAGTCGCCGGTGTCGAGGTTGATTACCAGGGTGCCGCTGTTGTTGGTGGCGATGCTGATCGTGTTGTTCACGGTGTTGAACGTGCCGTGGTTGGTGCCGCCGCTGGCGGTCAACGAGCCCTGGCCGCTGTTGGCGCGCGGGTCATAGGTGTAGGTGGTGCCGTCGACCACGATGGATTTGATGAAGCCACCATCGGCGCCGAAGGTACCGCCCTCGCCCAGTAGCGAACCGGTGACTGGCGCACCTTCCACAGTGCCCGACAGCACCGAGTTGAGCTGATTGAGGTCAGTGACCACCACTGCGTTGGTGTTGGTGTGGCTGATGCCGTCATAGGCCAGCGGGTCGAGGTTGGCGTTGCTCACACCACTGCCCAGGCCGATGGCGTAGTTCTTGATGCTGTTGGCATCGAGGAAGTTCTTCAGCGCGGTCTCGTCGGCGGTGCCGATTTCCTGGCCGGTGGTCGGTTTGCCGTCGGAGAAGAAGTAACCGACGTTCTGCGCCCCGGTGAGTTTGCCCGAGGTATTGAAGGCGGTTTGCATCATCGCCACCGCCGCATCGTAGTTGGTGCCGCCGCCCGCCGTGAGGCCGGCGAGAATCGATTTGGCGGTCGCTACGTCAACCCACACCGAGGTCCTGTCGGTGGCGCTGCTGCTGAAGGTGACGAGTTGCACCTTGACGTCGCCGAGGTCGTCATATTTGTCGAGCAAGGCACTGATCGCCTGTTTCGCCAGATCCAGCCGCGACAGGCCCGGCACGCCGGACGGGTCGACCATACTGCCGGAGATGTCGAGGACGATCAGCAGGTTGGAATCGATTTCCACCGCCGCCACCGAACGATCCGACGCCACGGCTTTGGGCACGTCGTCGACGATGTTGACCACAATCGTGCTGGTGGTGCTGTTGCCCAGCGCATCGGTGGCTTTGTAGGTAAAACTTTCGCTCAGGGTATTGGCGCCGTCGTTGGCGTTCGGCGTGGTTTTCGGTGCCGAGGTCAGGGTGTAAGTGTAGGTGCCGTCGGCGTTGAGCTGGATCTGTCCGTAGGTGCCGGTGGCGCTGCCGACCAAGGTATAGGTGATCGCCCCGCTGCCGCCGGTGACCGCACCGACCAGCGTACCGGTGGCGGTTTCGCCGGTGTTGCTCGGGTCGCTGCCGGTGACCGTGCCGGGCGCCAGGTCCTGGCCGTCCTTGGTCAGGTCGAGGGCTTTTTCGTAGACCGTCACGTCCTGATCGACCGAGGCCACCAGTTTGCTGTCAGCGACGTTAATGGTGAGGGTGGTGGTGCTTTCGTCGCCGTCACCGTCGCGGATGGTGTAGGTGAACGTGTCGGTGGCACCCGGTGGGCTTACCGAGTTCGGATTGCTGTGGTAGATGGCGTTGCCCGCCGCGTCCAGAGTCAGGTAGCCGTAAGTGCCGTTGATGTTGCTGTTGAGGCCGCCGATCGCCGAGCTTGAGGTGTCGCCGCCGGCGCGCACGCCGACCACAGCACCACCTGCCGCTGCGCCGTCCGCACCAGTGACGTCATTGCCCAACACGCTGACATTCACCGTACCGCCCTCCACCACCGAGCCGGTGTCGGCCTTGGCGGTCGGCAGGTCATCGATGATGTTGACGTTGATCTGGCCGCTGGCGGTGCTGCCGTCGCCGTCGGTGGCGACCACGTTGAAATTCTCGGTGAGGCTGTTGGCGCCGTTAGCGGTCGGGTGAGCCTCATTGTCCACCAAGGTGTAGCTGTAACTCACCACGCCCGTGGCCGGGTTGTAACCGGTAATGGTCAGCGTGCTGCCCAATGGCGTGACCGCCGATTGCGGGAAGCCTGCGGCCACGCCATTGCTGACCACGGCGATACCACCGACGGTGAGGGTTTGCAGGCCGTCGAGCGCAGTCACGGTGAACGTGCCGCTCTGGGTCAATGCTGATGGATTCGGGCTGCTGCCGTCGCTGAGGTTTTTCTCGTAGACCGTGAGTTCGCCGCCGTTGACGTCGAGACCGTTGAGGACCACCGGATCGTCATTATTGTGAATCTGCAGCACCAGATTCGCAGTGCTGGTGTCACCGTCCGAGTCGGTGATGGTG
>NZ_JTKF01000042.1:0-42369 GCF_000828175.1 Pseudomonas sp. W15Feb9B
ATGTGGGTGAGTCATACCCAAGCGTTTTTTTGCTTACTTTTTTAGGCGTTTGTAAAAAAAGTGAGTCGCCGTAAGGGCGAAACCATAAGCCGCCGTTACCGCAGAAACGGATATACACCCCGGCGAAACTGACAGCGCTGACAGCCAGCCGTCACCCTCCTGACCTGCAGACAGGTTTATAAAGACAACAACCCTGCCCAAACTCCGTCCGGCGCCCACCCCGCATGCGAATCCAAAAAAACAAAGCCCTGCTCGCCATCCTGTTGATCGTCCTTGCAGGCGCAGGTCTGTGGTACGCCCTGAAACCCGCCCCGACCAAACTGGCCACCCCGACCGCCATCCCGGTCCGCGTCGTCACGGTCAGCGAAAAAGACGTCCCCCGCTACACCAGCGGCATCGGCTCGGTCCTCTCATTACACAGCGTCGTAGTGCGCCCACAAGTCGACGGTATCCTCACCAAAATCCTCGTCAAGGAAGGCCAACTGGTCAAAGCAGGCGACCTGCTCGCCACCATCGACGACCGCTCGATCCGCGCCAGCCTTGACCAGGCCCGCGCGCAACTGGGCGAAAGCCAGGCACAACTGCAAGTCGCCCTGGTCAACCTCAAGCGCTACAAACTGCTCAGCGTCGACGACGGCGTCTCCAAGCAGACCTACGACCAGCAACAGGCCCTGGTCAACCAACTCAAGGCCACCGCCCAAGGCAACCAGGCCTCGATTGACGCGGCGCAGGTACAACTTTCCTACACGCAGATCCGCTCACCAGTCACCGGCCGCGTCGGTATTCGTACAGTCGACGAAGGCAACTTCCTGCGCATGACCGACACCGCCGGCCTGTTCACCGTGACCCAGATCGACCCGATTGCCGTGGAGTTCTCGCTGCCGCAGCAAATGCTGCCGACCCTGCAGGGCCTGATCAACGACCCGCAGCACGCTCAGGTCAAGGCCTACATCGGCGCCGACACCGATGGCGAAACCGGCAACCTGCTCGGCGAAGGTCACCTGACCCTGATCGACAACCAGATCAACGCCAACACCGGCACCATCCGCGCCAAGGCCGAGTTCGACAACGCCAGCCAGAAACTCTGGCCGGGCCTGTTGGTGACGGTAAAAATTCAGACGGCGCTGGACAAGGATGCGCTGGTGGTGCCGCCCACCGTCGTCCAGCGCGGTCTCGATCAGCACTTTGTCTATCGCGTGAACGGCGACAAGGTCGAAGCCGTGCAGGTGCAGATGGTTTATCAAGGCAGCGGCCAGGACATCATCAAAGGCGTGAAGGCTGGTGATCAATTGGTCAGCGACGGCCAGTCACGGCTCAAACCCGGCTCTACCGTGCAGGTCATGAGCGAGCCGCCGCAGGTGGTGCAAGCGGAGCCCAAGCCATGAAGCAGCACACAGGCGTCTCCACCTGGTGCATCGATCACCCGGTCGCGACGATTCTGCTGACCATCGCGCTGGTGCTGGTCGGGGTGATTGCCTTCCCGCGCCTGCCGATTGCCCCACTGCCGGAAGCGGAATTTCCGACAATTCAGGTCTCGGCGCAGTTGCCTGGCGCCAGCCCCGACACCATGGCCTCGTCCGTGGCCACGCCGCTGGAGGTGCAATTCAGCGCCATCCCCGGCATGACACAGATGACTTCCAGCAGCGCGCTCGGCTCCAGTCTGCTGACCCTGCAATTCACCTTAGACAAGAGCATCGACACCGCCGCCCAGGAAGTCCAGGCCGCAATCAACACCGCCGCCGGCAAACTGCCCAAGGACATGCCGACGCTGCCGACGTGGAAGAAGGTCAACCCGGCCGACAGCCCGGTACTGATCCTCAGCGTCAGCTCGACGCAAATGCCCGGCACTGAACTCAGCGACCTGGTGGAAACCCTGCTGGCGCGTCAGATCAGTCAGATCGACGGTGTAGGCCAGATCAACATCACCGGTCAGCAACGTCCGGCGATCCGTGTGCAGGCCTCGGCGGACAAATTGGCGGCGATCGGCCTGACCCTCGCCGACATTCGTCTGGCGATCCAGCAAACCAGCCTCAACCTCGCCAAAGGTGCGTTGTACGGCGAATCGAGCATCTCCACGCTGTCGACCAACGACCAGTTGTTCCACCCCGAGGACTACAGCCAACTCATCGTTTCCTACAAGGACGGCGCCCCGGTTCACCTGCGCGATGTCGCCAAAGTCGTCAACGGCTCGGAAGATGCCTACGTGCAGGCCTGGGCCGGTGATCAACCCGGGGTGAACCTGGTGATCTCGCGCCAGCCCGGCGCCAACATCGTCGAAACCGTCGACCGCATTCAAGCCGCCCTGCCCGGCCTCGAAGCCATGCTCCCGGCCTCGGTGCAGGTGAAAACCCTGATCGACCGCACCCAGACCATCCGCGCCTCGCTGCATGAAGTCGAGATCACTCTGCTGATCGCGATTCTGCTGGTGGTGGCAGTGATGGCGCTGTTCCTGCGCCAGTTGTCGGCGACCATGATCGTCTCGGCGGTACTCGGCGTGTCGCTGACCGCCAGTTTCGCCCTGATGTATCTGCTGGGCTTCAGCCTGAACAACCTGACGCTGGTGGCGATTGTCGTGGCCGTCGGGTTTGTCGTGGACGATGCGATTGTCGTGGTGGAGAACATCCACCGGCATCTGGAGGCCGGCGACAGCATGCGCGAGGCGGCGGTCAAAGGTGCCGGCGAAATCGGCTTCACCGTGGTCTCGATCAGTTTCTCGCTGGTGGCGGCGTTCATTCCGCTGCTGTTCATGGGCGGTGTGGTCGGGCGGTTGTTCAAGGAATTCGCCCTGACCGCAACCTCGACCATTCTGATTTCGGTGGTGGTGTCGCTGACCCTCGCGCCGACGCTGGCCGCGCTGTTCATGCGCAAACCGGTGCACCACGCCCACGACAAACCGGGCTTCAGCGAACGCTTGCTGGCCTGGTACGAAAAGGGTCTGCGCCGTGCCCTCGCCCACCAGAAACTGATGATCGGCGTGTTCGGCCTGTCCCTGGCGCTGGCGATTGCCGGTTACATTTTTATCCCCAAGGGATTTTTCCCGGTGCAGGACACCGGTTTCGTCCTCGGCACCACCGAAGCTGCTGCGGATATCTCCTACGGCGACATGGTGAAAAAACACCTGGCGATGGCCGAAATCGTCGCCGCCGATCCGGCCGTGCAGGCGTTCTCGCACTCGGTCGGTGTGTCCGGCAGCAACCAGACCATCGCCAACGGCCGCTTCTGGATTGCTTTGAAAAAACGCGGTGACCGCGATGTCTCGGCCAGCCAGTTCATCGACCGCATTCGTCCGCAACTGATGAAGGTTCCGGGCATCGTCCTGTACTTGCGCGCCGGCCAGGACATCAACCTCAGTTCCGGCCCGAGCCGCGCGCAGTACCAATACGTGCTCAAGAGCAATGACGGCGCAACCCTCGCCACCTGGACCCAGCGTCTGACCGAAAAGCTGCGCAGCAACCCGGCGTTCCGCGACATTTCCAACGACCTGCAACTGGGCGGCAGCATCACCCACATCAGCATCGACCGCAGCGCCGCCGCGCGTTTCGGCCTGACCGCCAGCGATGTCGACGAAGCGCTGTACGACGCCTTCGGGCAGCGCCAGATCAACGAGTTCCAGACCCAGGTCAACCAGTACAACGTGATTCTGGAACTGGACACCAAGCAACGCGGCAAGGCCGAAAGCCTCAATTATTTCTACCTGCGCTCGCCGTTGAGCGGCGAGATGGTGCCGCTGTCGGCGCTGGCCAAATTCGATGCACCGACCATCGGCCCGCTGTCGATTGCCCATGACGGTATGTTCCCCGCCGCCAACCTGTCGTTCAACCTCGCGCCCGGCGTGGCCTTGGGCGACGCGGTGATTCTGCTCAATCAGGCCAAGGCCGAAATCGGCATGCCGACCGCGATCAGCGGCAATTTCCAGGGCGCGGCGCAGGCGTTCCAGAGTTCGCTGGCCAGTCAGCCGTGGCTGATTCTCGCAGCGCTGGTGGCGGTGTACATCATTCTCGGCGTGCTTTATGAGAGCTTCGTGCATCCGCTGACCATCATCTCGACCCTGCCGGCGGCCGGTCTCGGTGCGGTGATCATGCTGTGGATCTGCGGCCAGGACTTTTCGATCATGGCGTTGATCGGCTTGGTGTTGCTGATCGGTATCGTCAAGAAGAACGGCATCCTGATGATCGACTTTGCCCTCGAGGCGCAGCGCAATCGCGGCTTGCCGCCGCAGGATGCGATTTACGAGGCGTGCCTGACGCGATTCCGGCCGATCATCATGACCACCCTCGCCGCCCTGCTGGGTGCCCTGCCGCTGATGCTCGGTTATGGCACCGGCGCCGAACTGCGCCAGCCGCTGGGAATCGCGGTGGTGGGCGGTTTGCTGGTCAGCCAGATGCTGACGCTGTTTACCACGCCGGTCATATACTTGTGGCTTGAGCGGCTGTTCCACAGGCCCAAACCTGTGCCCACGACGGCATTGGCGACTACAGACTGAGGCGGTCATGCGCGTTCTGATTATCGAAGACGAGGAAAAAACCGCGGACTATCTGCACCGCGGTCTGACGGAACAGGGTTACACCGTGGACCTGGCCCGCGATGGCGTCGAAGGCCTGCACCTGGCGCTGGAAAGCGACTACGCGGTGATCGTCCTCGACGTGATGTTGCCGGGCCTGGACGGCTTTGGCGTACTGCGTGCGTTACGCGCGCGCAAGCAGACTCCGGTGATCATGCTCACCGCCCGTGAGCGCGTCGAAGACCGCATCAAGGGCCTGCGTGACGGCGCCGATGATTACCTCGGCAAGCCGTTTTCCTTCCTCGAGCTGGTGGCGCGCCTGCAGGCGCTGACCCGCCGCAGCGGCGGGCATGAACCGGTGCAAGTGAGCATCGCCGACCTGTGGATCGACCTGATCAGCCGCAAGGCGACCCGTGCCGGCACCCGCCTGGACCTGACCGCGAAAGAATTCTCGCTGCTCAGCGTGCTGGCGCGCCGGCAAGGCGAAATCCTCTCGAAAACCGCGATTGCCGAGATGGTCTGGGACATCAATTTCGACAGCGATGCGAACGTCGTCGAAGTCGCGATCAAACGGCTGCGGGCCAAGCTCGACGGGCCGTTCGACGAGAAACTGCTGCATACCATTCGTGGCATGGGTTATGTGCTGGAGAGCCGTGGTGTCCAGTAATTCGATTGCCCTGCGTTTAAGCGGGATGTTCACCCTGGTGGCGCTGCTGGTGTTTCTGTTGATCGGCGGCGCGCTGTATCAACAGGTCGACAAGGGCCTGGGCCTGCTCCCGGAAGCCGAGCTGGATGCGCGTTACAGTGTGCTCGAATCGGCGCTCAATCGTTACGGCACACCCGAGCATTGGGTGAAGATCAACGCCAAGCTCAAGCTGCTCGGCGAAGAGGACAAGCGCATCCGTTTCTGGGTGGTCAGCGGTGCTCCCGGTTACGAGTACGGCGCGCCGGACGCGCAAATCCGCGCCTTCGCCCAAGGCCCGACCGGCATGCATGATCTGCAGTTGCCTGAACATCCTTATCCGCTGAAAGTGCTGCTCACCGAGTTGCCGGCCAAGGATCAGCGCCCGCCGCTGCGGTTCATGATCGGCATCGACACCGAAACGTTCCACGAGACCCAACACAAACTGTTGATCGCTCTCGTCAGCCTCGCGATTGTCGGTGTACTGATGGCCTCGGCGCTGGGGTACTGGGTCGCGCGAATCGGCCTCAAGCCGTTGATCAAACTGTCGGACGAAGCCCAGCGCCTCGCGCCCCCCCTGCGGGCCGGACGTTTGCGGATGTCGCCATTGCCGCCGGAGCTAGAGCAGTTTGTCGATTCGTTCAACTCCACGCTGGAGCGGGTCGAACAGGCCTACTCGCGGCTGGAATCGTTCAACGCCGACGTCGCCCATGAACTGCGCTCGCCGCTGACCAACCTGATTGGCCAGACCCAGGTCGCATTGACGCGCGGACGCTCCGCCGAACATTACTTCGAAGTGCTGCAGTCGAATCTTGAAGAGCTGGAGCGCCTGCGTTCGATCATCAATGACATGTTGTTCCTCGCCAGCGCCGACCAGGGCAGCAAGGCGACCAAACTGACGTCTACGTCGCTGGCCGATGAAGTCGCGACTACGCTCGAGTATCTGGATTTCATCCTTGAAGACGCGCAGGTGCAGGTACACGTCAGTGGCGATGCGCAGGTGCGAATCGAGATCGCACATCTGCGCCGGGCATTGATCAATCTGCTGAGCAACGCCGTGCAGCACACCGAACCCGGCAAGGTGATCGAAGTGCGGATCGAGGTTGAGGAACATCAGGTCAGCATCGGCGTGGCCAACCCGGGATCGCCGATTGCCAGCGAGCACTTGCCGCGACTGTTCGAGCGTTTCTACCGGGTCGATGCCTCGCGCAGCAACAGCGGCAACAACCATGGATTGGGGCTGGCGATCGTCAAGGCGATTGCGCTGATGCATGGTGGGGATGTGTTCGTGCGCAGTGATCGGGGGATGAATACCTTCGGGATTTACCTCCCCGTTTAACTGAAAAGCAAAATCCCTGTGGCGAGGGAGCTTGCTCCCGCTCGGCTGCGCAGCAGTCGTAAATCCTGCACACACAGTTTGTCTGAATGAATGTGATTGACGGGTTTGGGGCCGCTTCGCAGCCCAGCGGGAGCAAGCTCCCTCGCCACAAGGAATGGCGTTCACCCGCGGTTGATCTTTGCTTTTGCTGTAACAGTCATTTATGAAAATCACGCTGTTTCCCAACGCTCGGCAACCTTATCTTTGCCCGCACCAAACAGCACTTGCCAAGCAAGAAGGTTTTCAAGATGTCCAACAGTATGGGTATTGCCAGCGCTTTCGTTTTGTCCTCATTGATCCTGTCGCCGATGGCGATGGCTGAAGAATCGCAAGCGTTCGTCGCGCAGAATGCCGCTCGCGCTCACGCCTTCGAACAATCTCAGGCAGAAGTGATGGCCAAATCGCAAGACGCCTCGCAAGCCCCACAGGCCGCCACTTCCCAGGCTCAAGCGGCCGAGAAAGACAGCTGAGTCGCGCACCGCGAAACATTTCCCTCGACGCGGTTGTTTGGCTCTTCCCGTTCAACCGTCGTCCTTCCAGGCCGCTGCCTTTCAGCGGCCTTTTTTCGTTGTGGTCTGAAAGCCGTTTGGTTCGTCTGTAACAACAAGAAACATCCCGCACCTCAAGACATTGAAGTGTCAGTTGACCCAAGGAGCTCCATCGCAAGTGCGTTACCCAGTCAGCGTCACCCCGTTGTTCATTGCAATTGCCGCAACGATTGCCCCCGCCGCCCATGCCGACGAAGCCGCCAGGGAAGGTTTCGTCGACGGCTCGAGCCTCAACCTCAACGCTCGCAACTACTACATGAATCGCAACCGCCTGCAGCAGACGGACGATAACATCGAGTGGGGCCAGGGTTTTCTCGGGATCTTCCAGTCGGGTTACACCGAAGGCACGGTCGGCTTCGGCATCGACGCCCACGCCATGCTCGGGCTGAAGCTCGACGGCGGTGGCGGTACCGATGGTTCGAGCATCCTGCCGATCAGCGATGGCAACGGCAAAGCGCCAGGCTCGTTCTCGACCGCGGGCGGCACGTTGAAAATGCGCGCGTTCGATACCGAGCTGAAGGCCGGTGACCTGTTCCTCACCAACCCGGTGATTGCCGGCGGTGAATCGCGCATGTTGCCGCAGACCTTTCGTGGCGTGAGCCTGACCAACCACAGCTTCGACGGCTGGATGTTCGAAGGTGGCCAGGCCAGTTTCACCAAGCCATACAACCAGAGCGGTCGCCAGCGCATCGGCACTTCGTACGGCAAACTCGCCGAGGGCGACGAAAGCCGCCACCTGAACTGGGCCGGCGTGTCCTGGAGCGGCGTCGAAGGCCTGACCAGCAATCTGTATGCCGCTGAACTGAAGGACATCTGGAACCAGTACTACTACGACCTGGATTACACCTGGCAGTTGAACGATCTGGTCAGCCTCAACCCGGGCCTGCACTTCTATCACACGCAGGACACCGGCGACGCGCTGCTGGGTAACATCGACAACAACACCTACAGCCTGCATTTCACCGTCGGCATCGGCAACCACAGCGTCACCGCTGCGTACCAGCGCGTGAACGGCAACACACCGTTCGACTACATCAGCCAGGGTGATAGCGTTTACCTCGACAACTCGCAGCAGTACTCGGACTTCAATGGCCCCAACGAGCGCTCGTGGAAGCTCAAGTACGCCTACGACTTCGCCGGTCTCGGCCTGCCGGGCCTGACTTCGGCAGTTTCCTATTCGCGTGGCACCGTGGACCTGACCAAGGTCGATCCGGACAGCAAAGGCTATGCCTCGTGGTACAGCGCTGACGGTCGCAACGCCAAGCACTGGGAACGCGACCTCGATCTGAAATACGTGGTGCAGAGCGGCCAGGCGAAAGATCTCGCGGTGCGCCTGCAATGGGCGACCAACCGTGGCGGCAACGGCTACGGTGCGATCGATACCGACACCGATGAATACCGCGTGATTGTCGACTACCCAATCAACGTCTTCTAACATCACCTCAAGTCAGTCGCGACTGGCGCAGAACCTGTGGCGAGGGAGCTTGCTCCCGCTGGACTGCGTAGCAGGCCCCTCCTCGAAAGCAAGGGGGTCGCTGCGCAACCCGGCGGGAGCAAGCTCCCTCGCCACAGACGGTTCCGTGTTTGTGCAACTACTCTTATAAGTCTCAGCCCAATCGAAAGCCCCATCATGATCGCGAGCCGTACCCCACCTCTGGCGGGCAAGCCCGGACGCCCCGAATTGCTGCTGATCTGCGGCAGTTCGCTGACCGTGATCGCGATTCTGTGCATCGTCACTTTTCTGCTGATTCGTGAGCACGCCAACGCTCAGGAAGCGGCCACCCGCAGTGCCACCACCATCGCCCAGTTGATCGACGCCGACGTCCTGCGCACGGTCGAGTTGTACGACCTGACCCTGCAAGGCCTGATCGCCGCCGCCCAGCGCGATGACTTGCGCGACGTCACCCCGCAGATTCGCCATCTGGCGCTGTTCGACCGCTCGACCACCGCGCGCTTCAAGGGCGACATTCTCCTGCTGGACAAGCATGGCGATGTGATTGCCGACTCATCGCGGATCGAACCCAAACCGGGCAACTTTGCCGATCGTGATTACTTTCTCGCCCACGCCTTCAACCGCGATACCGGCATGTTCATCAGCCGCCCATTCAAGACTCGCTGCGATTGCGACGACGCCAATCAGTGGCGCATCAGCTTCAGTCGGCGGATCTCCTCGGACACCGGCGAATTCGCCGGAGTGGCGGTGGCGTCGATGAAACTCGACTACTTCGATCAGTTGTTCAACAGCCTCGACATCGGCAAAGACAGCACGCTGAACATCATCAACAGCGACGGCGTGCTGCTGGCGCAGAAGCCGCATCTGCAAAGCGACTCCATCGGCAAGAGCTTCGGCAACCGACCCAACGTGGTACGGATTCTCGGCGACAAGGATGGCAGCGGCAGTTTCACCAGCACTTCGAGCATGGACCATCAGCAACGGCTTTACACCTATTCGCGGGTCGGCAACTTGCCGCTGACGGTGATGGTCGCGCTCTCCAGTGATGAGGTGTTCGGCACTTGGCGGCGCACGGCACTGTTGATCAGTGGCGCCACCGGCGTGCTGTGTGCCGGGCTGCTGTGGCTGACCTGGCTGCTCGCCCGCGAGCTGCGTTTGCGCCAGCGCGCCGAACGCGAGCTGGCGCAACTGGCTGCCACCGATGCGCTGACTGGCGTGGCCAACCGGCGGATGCTCGATCAGTCGCTGCGCCACGAATGGTTCCGCGCCCAGCGTTCGGGCAAGCCGCTGTCGGTGATGATGATCGATGCCGACCACTTCAAGGCGTTCAACGACCGTCACGGGCATCAGGCCGGCGACCAGGCGCTACGCGAACTGGCCAAGGTGATCACGGCGAACGTGCGCCGCCCCGGCGATCTGGTCGCCCGTTACGGCGGCGAAGAGTTCTCGGTGATTCTCGCCGAAACCGACAGCAGCGGTGCCCGGCAAATTGCTGAACACATTCGTCAGGCGGTGGAGCAGATGCCGAGGGTCGAGGGCGCGGACGTGGCAATGACCGTCAGTATCGGTATCAGCACTTGGACATCGGCTGTCGAGATGTCGCTGGAGCAATTGTTGTTTGCGGCGGACAAGGCGCTGTATCAGGCCAAAGAAGGTGGGCGCAATCGCGTGGTGGTGGCTGGCTGATTTTTGCGGCGATTGAACTGGCCTCTTCGCGAGCAAGCTCGCTCCCACAAAGGAACGCATTCCAAATGTGGGAGCGAGCTTGCTCGCGAAGAGGCCAGCCCAGGCAACACAAAAACCGCAGGCATAAAAAAAGGCCATCCGAGGATGGCCTTCAAAAAACTAGAGAGGTTTTTTACTTACACTGCCGCAACCGGGCGCATGTAAGAGATCGGTGCAGTGCTGGCGTCTTCGAACGTCACAACTTCCCAAGCATCTGTCTGCTCAATCAACTTGCGCAGCAGTTGGTTGTTCAGTGCATGACCGGACTTGAAGCCTTTGAACTCACCAATCAGGCTGTTACCCAACAGGTACAGGTCGCCAATCGCATCGAGGATCTTGTGCTTCACGAATTCGTCTTCGTAGCGAAGACCGTCTTCGTTCAGTACACCATCGGAATCCACCACGATCGCGTTTTCAACGCTGCCGCCGAGTGCGAGGTTGTGCTTGCGCAGGTACTCGATGTCACTCATGAAACCGAAAGTACGGGCGCGGCTGACTTCTTTTACGAACGAAGTGCTGGAAAAATCCACGCTTGCACTTTGGGTGCGGTCCCGGAAAACCGGGTGATCGAAATCGATCTCGAAGCTCACCTTGAACCCTTCGAAAGGGACGAAAGTGGCGCGCTTGTCGCCGTCTTCCACTGTCACTTCACGCAGGATGCGGATGAATTTCTTGGCGGCGTCCTGCTCTTCCAGGCCAGCCGATTGAATCAGGAATACGAACGGTCCAGCGCTGCCATCCATGATCGGGACTTCGGACGCGGAGAGCTCGACGTAGGCGTTATCGATGCCCAGGCCAGCCATGGCCGAGAGCAAGTGCTCTACCGTGTCCACTTTGACGTCGCCATTGATCAGCGTCGTCGACATAGTGGTTTCACCGACGTTTTCCGCGCGGGCAGGAATCTGCACCACAGGGTCGAGGTCAGCGCGACAAAACACAATGCCAGTGTCGACAGGCGCAGGCTTGAGGGTCAGGTAGACCTTCTCCCCGGAATGCAGGCCTACACCTGTGGCACGGATAATATTTTTCAGTGTGCGTTGTTTAATCATGGCTTGGGCCGCTTCAGCGCAAATTGCGAACTGGTATCAACAAAGGCTGGCGATAATAGCAGACCGAGCCTTTGCTGAACACCAATCACCGTCATAGCCCTGATACATTCCATCAATCGGCCTGACGACGCAGGAATGCCGGGATGTCCAGGTAATCCAGATCGTCCTGCGGGTTCATCTTCGCGGCAGTCGCAGCACCGGCCTGAGCCTGGTTGCGCATGACGGTCGGACGGTCCAGGTCACGGTAGTTCACCGCCGGAGCTTCCTGACGCGCAGGAGCCGGTTGTTGAACCTGAGCGGAAGCCATGGAGGTGTGAACGGTGTTGTCGATGACCTTCACAGGCTTCTCGATTTTCGCGCCCAGACCGGTGGCAACCACAGTAACGTGCAGTTCGTCGCGCATGTCCGGATCGATCACGGTACCGACCTTGACCATCGCGTGTTCGGAAGCGAAGGCTTCGATGATGCTACCCACGTCGGAGTACTCACCCAGGGACAGGTCAGGACCGGCGGTGATGTTCACCAGAATGCCGCGTGCGCCTTGCAGGTTCACGTCTTCCAGCAGCGGGTTGCGGATGGCCGCTTCGGTCGCTTCACGTGCACGGTTCGGACCGCTGGCGCAGCCAGTGCCCATCATCGCCATGCCCATTTCGCTCATCACGGTACGCACGTCGGCGAAGTCGACGTTGATCATGCCCGGACGCTTGATGATGTCGGAAATACCGCGCACGGCACCGGCCAGTACGTCGTCAGCCTTGGCGAACGCCGACAGCAAGCTGGCGTCTTTGCCGAGAATGGTCAGCAGCTTCTCGTTCGGAATGGTGATCAGCGAATCGACGCTTTCGGAGAGCATGCGGATGCCTTCGTCGGCGATCTGCATACGCTTGCGGCCTTCGAACGGGAACGGACGGGTCACGACCGCAACCGTCAGGATGCCCATTTCCTTGGCCACTTCGGCGATGATCGGCGCAGCACCGGTACCGGTACCGCCGCCCATGCCAGTGGTGATGAACACCATGTTGGTGCCGGCCAGCACTTCAGCGATGCGCTCGCGATCTTCCAGCGCAGCCTGACGGCCGACTTCCGGGTTGGCGCCGGCGCCCAGGCCTTTGGTCACACCGGTGCCCAGTTGCAGGATGGTGCGCGCGCCGATGTTTTTCAGCGCTTGAGCATCCGTGTTGGCGCAGATGAATTCAACGCCTTCGATGTTGCTCTTGACCATGTGGTTGACAGCGTTGCCGCCGCCACCGCCAACACCGATAACTTTGATTACCGGGCTTGCGGGGATGTTGTCTACGAGTTCGAACATTTTCCCTCTCCTTACATTCTCTAGTTTTTTCGCCTACTGCATTTTTGTAGCGGTGTTGCGGTAAAGCTTTAGAAGTTGCCTTGAACCCACTTCTTCAATCGGTCCAGCAACGGCGCCTGTGGCTCATCGTTGCTGTAGCTGTCGCGGCTGCCGATGCCCGAGAACGAGATCCCGTCGGACTGCTTCTGCAGGCCGTACATCAGCAAGCCAACGCCAGTGGAATAAATCGGGTTGCGCACCACGTCATCCAGACCTTTCACGCCGTGCGGCACGCCCAGGCGCACCGGCATGTGGAAGATTTCCTCGGCCAGCTCGGTGGCACCTTCCATCTTCGAGGTACCGCCGGTCAGGACGATGCCCGCCGGGATCAGGTCTTCGTAGCCGCTGCGACGCAGTTCGGCCTGGATCAGGGTGAACAGTTCGTCGTAACGCGGCTCGACCACTTCGGCCAGGGCCTGACGCGACAGTTCGCGCGGTGGACGGTCGCCAACGCTTGGCACCTTGATGGTTTCACCGGCACCGGCCAGTTTGGCCAGGGCACAGGCGTAGCGGATCTTGATCTCTTCGGCGTACTGGGTCGGGGTGCGCAACGCCATGGCGATGTCGTTGGTCACCTGATCACCGGCAATCGGGATCACCGCGGTGTGGCGGATCGCGCCTTCGGTGAAGATCGCGATGTCGGTGGTGCCGCCGCCGATGTCGACCAGGCACACGCCCAGCTCTTTTTCGTCGTCGGTCAGTACCGAGTAGGCCGAGGCCAGTTGCTCGAGAATGATGTCGTCGATTTCCAGACCGCAGCGACGCACGCACTTTTCAATGTTCTGTGCGGCGTTGACGGCGCAGGTGACCACGTGAACCTTGGCTTCCAGACGCACGCCGGACATGCCCAGAGGCTCGCGGACGCCTTCCTGGTTATCGATCACGTAATCCTGCGGCAGGGTGTGCAGCACGCGCTGGTCAGCCGGGATCGCCACGGCCTGGGCAGCGTCAAGTACACGCTCCAGGTCAGCCGAGCTCACTTCGCGGTCACGAATCGCCACGATGCCGTGGGAGTTCAGGCTGCGGATGTGATTGCCGGCCACGCCGACGAACGCCGAGTGAATGCGGCAGCCCGCCATCAGTTGGGCTTCTTCGATCGCGCGCTGGATCGATTGCACGGTCGACTCGATGTTCACCACCACGCCCTTCTTCAGGCCGCGGGACGGGTGAGTACCGATACCGACGATTTCCAGCGTGCCGTCGTCCGCGACCTCGCCTACCAGCGCCACCACCTTGGAGGTGCCGATATCCAGACCGACGATCATTTTGCCGCTTTGCACGTTTGCCATGGGTCCTGCCTCTTCTTAATTCTTTGCGACAGCGGGTTGGGCTGTCGTCGGCGCTACTGGTTCCCGCCAGCCAACAGCGAGGCCGTTGGCGTAGCGCAGATCGATGCGCGCAATGTTCGTAATCTGGTCTTTAAGCGTCTTGTCATAGATGGCAATGAAGCGGCGCATCTTTTCCACCAGGTTGCCGCGTCCCAGCAGCAGCTCGATGCCGGGGCCGGAGCTACCGGCACCGGTGGTCAGGAACCAGCTGCCACGTTCACGCAGTTCCAGACGCGCGATCGAGAAACCCAGCGGCCGGAGCATCTGGCTCAGCACCTGATACTGCTGCATCACTTGCTGCTGGGCCCGTTGTGGGCCGAACAGCTGTGGCAGGTGTTCGTAGTTCGCCAGTTCCTTGGGCGTGAACGCCTGGCCCTGGTTGTTGAGCAGCGACTCGTCGCCCCAACGGGCCACGGGCAGCTGCTCTTCGAGGCGGATCACCACCTGGTCCGGCCACACCCGGCGTACTTCGGCGTGGGCGATCCACGGCATTTGCTCAAGCTCGGTACGCATGCCGGCCAGATCAATGGTGAAGAAGCTCGACGCCACGTACGGGGCGATTCGCTGCTGCACCGCTTGCTGGCTGATGTAGCTCAGGTCGCCCTGCACGGCGATCTTGGTGATCGGCCGATCGGCATACGGCAGCAAACGCTGCGCGCCTTCGTAGGTACCGAACCCCAACGCCACCAGCAGCACTGGCCAGAACAGGCTTTTCAGAAAGCCGAAATTGGCTTTCGGCAGGCGCGCAGACATCGGCTCTTTGGCCACCATTCGGCTGGCACCGCGCGGCACCGGCTTGCGGCCGGGTGCGGGTGGCTGATGTCTGAGCTGAGCGCCTTGCATGGTCTTAACCTCGCGCCTCTGTGTGACCGGAGCCTTCAACACTGGCAGCCAGAATGGCCAGAACCAGTTGCTGGAAGTCCAGACCGGCAGCACGGGCCGCCATCGGCACCAGGCTGTGATCGGTCATGCCCGGTGCGGTGTTCACTTCCAGGAACCAGAACTGCCCGTCGGCGTCCTGCATCACGTCCGCCCTGCCCCAACCGGCAATACCCAGCGCCTCACAGGCCTTGGCCGTGAGATCCATGAGTTCCTGTTCCTTGGCGGCATCCAGCCCGCACGGAATGCGGTACTGGGTATCGTTGGCGATGTACTTGGCGTCGTAGTCGTAGAACGTGTGCGGTGTACCCAGGGCGATAGGAGGCAACACCTGGTCACGCAGGGTGGCGATGGTGAACTCCGGACCTTGAATCCATTGTTCAACCAAGACTTGCGAATCGTAGGTACTGGCCGCTTTCCATGCGTCGATCAACTCGGACGCAGAACTCACTTTGGCCATCCCGATACTTGAACCTTCATGCGCCGGTTTGACGATCAAAGGGAAGCCCAGTTCCGTCGCCGCGGAAATACAATCGGCTTCGCTGCACAACACGGCGTGACGCGGCGTCGGAATCCCGAGGCTGTGCCAGACCTGCTTGGTGCGCAGTTTGTCCATCGCCAGTGCCGAGGCGAGGATGCCGCTGCCGGTGTAGGGAATGCCGGCGCATTCGAGCAGGCCCTGCATGGAGCCGTCTTCACCGCCACGACCGTGGAGAATGATGAACGCACGGTCGATCTTTTCGCTCAGCAGACGCTGCAGAAAATCCTCGCCGACGTCGATCCCGAACGCGTCCACACCCGCGCTTTGCAGCGCGTCGAGCACAGCGTTACCGGACTTCAGCGAAACCTCACGCTCGGCACTCATGCCACCGAACAGCACGGCGACCCGGCCGAAGTCTTTCGGCGCGATGGTGGAGAACAGGTTGGCGTAGGCAGCAGTCATTTCAACTTCCCCTCGACCGACGCCGCCACGGCGCCGGCGAACAATTCACTTTTCAACAGCTTCGGCGCGAGACCGCCGATATCCCCGGCGCCCTGGCACAGCAGGATGTCGCCGGCACGCAGTAGCGGCTTGACCAGCGGCGCGAGGTCGACACCGCGCTCGATGTAGATCGGGTCGAGCTGACCGCGCTGACGGATGCTGTTGCACAACTTGCGGCTGTCCGCGCCCGGGATCGGCTCTTCGCCGGCCGGATAGACTTCCATCAGCAGCAGCACGTTGGCATCGGCCAGTACATTGACGAAATCGTCGTACAGATCGCGGGTGCGGCTGTAACGATGCGGCTGGTAGACCATCACCAGACGGCGCTCCGGCCAGCCACCGCGCACGGCTTTGATCACCGCCGCGACTTCGGTCGGGTGGTGACCATAGTCGTCGACCAGCATCACGTTGCCGCCGTCCACCGGCAGTTCGCCGTAGACCTGGAAGCGTCGGCCAACGCCCTGGAACCCGGACAGGCCCTGAACGATAGCTTCATCACTGACGCCTTCGTCGGTAGCGATGCAGATGGTCGCCAGCGAGTTGAGCACGTTGTGGTTGCCCGGCATGTTCACGGAAACATCCAGCGGCTCGCGGTCAGGACGCAGCACGGTGAAGAACGTCTGCATGCCTTGCTGGCGCACATTGATCGCGCGCACGTCGGCGTCTTCGCTGAAGCCGTAGGTCACGGTCGGACGCTTGACCAGCGGCAGGATTTCACGCACCACCGGATCGTCCAGGCACATCACGGCCAGACCGTAGAACGGCAGGTTGTGCAGGAACTCGACGAAGGTTTTCTTCAGTTTGTTGAAGTCACCGTCGTAGGTCGCCATGTGGTCGGCGTCGATGTTGGTAACCACCGCCACCAGCGGTTGCAGGTGCAGGAAGCTCGCATCGCTTTCGTCGGCTTCGGCGATCAGATAGCGGCTGGTGCCGAGCTGGGCATTGGTACCCGCCGCGTTCAGACGGCCACCGATGACGAAGGTCGGATCCAGGCCACCGGCCGCGAACACCGAAGCGATCAGGCTGGTGGTGGTGGTTTTGCCATGCGTACCGGCGACGGCGATGCCGTGGCGGTAGCGCATCAGCTCGGCGAGCATCTCGGCACGCGGCACCACCGGGATACGACGCTCAAGGGCGGTCGCCACTTCCGGGTTGGAAGTGTTCACAGCGCTCGAGACCACCAGTACGTCGGCGGTGGCAGCGTTCTCGGCACGGTGGCCGATATAGATGTGCGCGCCGAACGATTCCAGACGCTCGGTCACCGGCGAAGCCTTCAGGTCGGAACCGGACACTTCATAGCCCAGATTCAACAACACTTCAGCGATGCCGCACATGCCCACGCCGCCGATACCGACGAAGTGGATACGACGGATACGGCGCATTTCCGGTTGTGGCATGGCTTTCTGATTCTCAACCATGGGCCACCTCCAGACAGGTATCGACCACGCTACGGGTGGCATCGGGTTTGGCCAGACGGCGGGCCGCTTGGGCCATTTCTTCGAGTCGTTGCGGTTGCATCAAGACCTCTGTCAGGCGCGCGGCAAGGTCCGCGGCACCAGTCGTTCTTTGCGGCATCACGAAGGCAGCGCCTTCACGGGCCAAATAATCGGCGTTGCGGGTCTGGTGATCGTCGATCGCGTGGGGCAAAGGCACCAGCATCGAGGGCAGACCAACGGCGGCCAGCTCACTGATGGTCAGCGCGCCAGCGCGGCACACCACCAGGTCAGCCCAGCCATAGGCCTGGGCCATGTCTTTGATGAACGGCTGCACCTGCGCATCCACGCCGGCGGCGCGGTAGCGCTCTGCAGTCACTTCATCGTGGTTTTTGCCGGCCTGATGAAACACTTCCGGACGCAAATCGGCAGGGACTTGCGCCAAGGCTTCAGGCAGCAACTTGTTCAACGGTTCTGCGCCCAGGCTTCCGCCGAGGATCAGCAAACGCGCTTTGCGCCCGGCCAGAGCCGGTCGCGATGTTTCGCGGAACAGCTCGCTGCGCACCGGGTTTCCGGTGGTACGGCGGGTGTCCGACAGAGTAAAGGTGTCGGGGAACGCTTCACACACCCGGGCGGCGAACGGCACCAGCAACCGATTGGCGGTGCCGGCCACGGCGTTCTGTTCGTGAACGATCACCGGAACACCGGCCAGTTTCGCGGCAATCCCGCCAGGCCCGGTCACATAACCACCGAAGCCGACCACGCAGACTGGACGCAGCTTGCGAATCACCGCCCGCGCCTGCCACACCGACTTGAGCAACATGAACGGCGCCTTGAGCAGCGACAGCTTGCCCTTGCCACGCAAACCCGTGGCATTGATGCGGTGCAGTTCAAGACCTGCAGCCGGCACCAGATCGTTTTCGATCCCGCGTGGCGTGCCGAGCCAGTGCACGGTGTAACCGCGTGCCTGGAATTCGCGGGCACAGGACAGCGCCGGGAACACGTGGCCGCCGGTGCCGCCAGCCATGATCAATACGTTAGCGCCCATGGTTCGGCTCCTCGGCGAAGTCGCTCTCATGGAATTCCATCTCTTCACTGCCCAGGTGGGTCCGACTCTCCCACTCGATCCTCAGCAACAGGCCAAGGCAGGCGCAGCAGATCACCAGGGAACTGCCGCCATAACTGAGGAACGGCAGCGTCAGGCCCTTGGTCGGCAACAGGCCGACGTTCACGCCGATGTTGATCAGGAACTGACCGATCCACAGGAACGACAGGCCGTAAGCCACATAAGCGGCGAAGAACTGCTTTGCTTTCTCCGCCCACAGACCGATGTACATGCCGCGAATACACACGAAGACGAACAGCGCAACGGTGCACAGCGAACCGACGGCGCCCAGCTCTTCGGCCAGCACCGAGAACACGAAGTCGGTGTGCGCTTCCGGCAGGTAGAACTGTTTCTGCACGCTGTTGCCCAGGCCAACACCCAACCACTCACCGCGACCGAAGGCGATCAACGCCTGCGACAACTGATAACCGGCACCGAACTGGTCGGCCCATGGGTCAGCGAAGTTGGTCAGACGCGCCATTCGATAAGGCTGCATCTGGATCAGCAACACCACGGCTCCGACTGCCAGCACCACCATCAGCGAGAAGCGGAACAGCCCGACCCCGCCAAGGAACAGCATCGCCGCCGCAGCCCCCATCATTACCACGGTGGCACCGAAATCCGGCTCCATCAGCAACAGGCCCGCCATTGGCAGCAGCACGATGAACGGCTTGAAGAAGCCCATCCAGCTCTCGCGCACTTCTTTCTGCCGACGCACCAGATAACCGGCGAGGTAGATCACCACAAACACCTTGGCAATCTCGGACGGCTGAACGTTGAAGAAACTGAAACCGATCCAGCGCATCGACCCGTTCACTTCACGGCCGATCCCGGGGACGATCACCATCACCAGCAGACCGAATGCACCGATCAGCATCATCCAGCCCAGACGCTGCCAGGTGGCGATTGGAATCATCATGGTGATGATGCAGGCACCCAGGCCCAGCGCCACATAGATCAGATGGCGAATCATGTAGTACAGCGCGCTGCCCGACTGCGCCGCCGCCACTTCGGTGGAGGCCGAGGCAATCATGATCAGGCCCAGGCCCAGCAGCGCCAGGCAGCCGGCGAGCATCGGGAAGTCGAGGTCGATGCCACGGCCGGTAATGATCGGCGACGGGTACGGCTTGATGATATTGCGCAGGCTCATGCCAGATCCTCCACGGCGCGGACGAACTGGTGACCACGGTCTTCGTAATTCTTGAACATGTCGAAACTGGCGCAGGCCGGCGACAGCAGCACCACGTCACCCGGTTGGGCGACCGCGCGGCATTGCGCAACGGCGTCGACCAGCGAGGTGGCGCGAATCAGCGGCACGGCGTCACCGATGGCTGCGCCGATCTTGTCGGAGTCGCGGCCCATCAGGATCACGGCGCGGCAGTTGGCCGCCACCGGATCGCGCAAGTCGTTGAACTCGGCACCCTTGCCGTCGCCACCAGCGATCAGCACGACCTTGCCGTCGATGTCCGCACCGAGGCCTTCGATGGCGGCCAGTGCGGCGCCGACGTTGGTGGCCTTGGAATCGTTGTAGTAACCGACGCCATCGAGATCACGCAGCCACTGGCAGCGGTGTTCGAGGCCGGTGAAGTTACGCAGGGCATCAAGCATGGCGTCGAACGGCAGGCCGACCGCATGCCCCAGCGCCAGCGCCGCGAGGGCATTGGCCTGGTTATGCGCGCCGCGCACTTTCAGTTCGCGCACCGGCATCAGGTTCTGGAATTCGAAGGCCAGGTATTTCTCGCCGTCTTCTTCGCGCAGGCCGAAGGCCTTGAAATCCGGTTTGTTCAGGCCGAAGGTCCAGCACGGCTGGCCCTCGCCGATCAGCGGACGGCTGAGTGCGTCCTGACGGTTGACCACGAACTGCTTCGCGCCACGGAAGATCCGGTGCTTGGCCAGGTGATAGGCCGGCAGGCCGCTGTAGCGGTCCATGTGGTCTTCGCTGATGTTCAGCACAGTGGCCACTTCGGCGTTGAGCTGGTCGGTGGTTTCCAGCTGAAAACTCGACAGCTCCATCACGTACAGCTCGACGTCGTCGCTGAGCAGGTCCAGCGCCGGCGTGCCGAGGTTGCCGCCCACCGCGACGCGTTTGCCGGCCGCAGCCGCCATCTCGCCAACCAGGGTGGTGACGGTGCTTTTCGCGTTGGAACCGGTGATGGCCACGATCGGCGCCCGCGCGTTACGCGCGAACAGCTCGATATCGCCGGACATTTTCACGCCACGGGCGGCAGCGGCTTGCAGGGCCGGGGTCGCCAGCGCCAGGCCGGGGCTCACGTAGAGCTCGTCGGCACGGCACAGGAATTCGACGTCCAGCTCGCCACAACGCACTTCCACGTGCGGATAGTCACGCTTGAGCGTGGCCAGTTCCGGTGGATTGTCCCGCGTATCGGCGACGGCAAACGACACGCCCCGGTTCGCCAGGAAGCGAACCAGGGACATGCCGCTCTTGCCGAGGCCGACAACGATGCGGAAGTGGTCAGAAGCGATCAGAGACACTCGTTCTACCTCAGCTTCAGGGTGGCAAGGCCGATCAGCACGAGAATCACGGTGATGATCCAGAAACGGACGATCACGCGTGGCTCGGGCCAGCCCTTGAGTTCAAAGTGGTGGTGAATCGGTGCCATGCGGAACACACGGCGCCCGGTCAGCTTGAAAGAAGCAACCTGGATAACCACCGACAGGGTTTCCATCACGAACACGCCGCCCATGATGAACAGGACGATTTCCTGACGGACGATCACTGCGATGGTGCCCAGTGCCGCGCCGAGTGCCAGAGCACCGACGTCGCCCATGAACACTTGCGCCGGGTAGGTGTTGAACCAGAGGAAGCCCAGACCGGCACCGATCAGCGCGCCGCAGAACACGATCAGTTCGCCCGCGCCCGGCACGTAAGGGATCAGCAGGTATTCAGCGAACTTCACGTTACCCGACAGGTAGCAAAAAATCCCCAGACCACCGCCGACCATCACGGTTGGCATGATCGCCAGACCGTCGAGGCCGTCGGTCAGGTTGACCGCGTTGCTCGAACCGACGATCACGAAGTAGGTCAGCACGATGAAACCGGCGCCCAGCGGAATGCTGTAGTCCTTGAGCATCGGCAGGATCAGCGTGGTCTCCACAGGCGTGGTGGCGGTCATATAAAGGAAGATCGCTGCGCCCAGGCCAAAGACCGACTGCCAGAAATATTTCCAGCGGCTTGGCAAGCCACGGGAGTTCTTCTCGATCACTTTGCGGTAGTCGTCGACCCAGCCAATGGCGCCGAACAGCAGAGTCACCAGCAGCACGACCCAGACGTAGCGGTTGCTCAGGTCAGCCCACAACAATGTGCTGACACCGATGGAAGACAGAATCAGCGCGCCGCCCATGGTCGGCGTACCCGACTTGGACAGGTGCGATTGCGGGCCGTCGTTACGAACGGACTGGCCGATCTGACGGTTCTGCAGGGTGCGGATCATCCACGGGCCATAGCACAGCGACAAAACCAGCGCGGTCAGCACACCGAGGATCCCGCGCAGGGTCAGGTACTGGAAGACCGCGAAGCCTTTGTAGAACTGTTGCAGATACTCCGCTAGCAGCAGCAGCATTAATGTTTCTCCAGACTGGACCCGCACAGAGCCGCAACGATGTTTTCCATCGCTGCACTGCGCGAACCCTTGATCAAAATAGTGGTGTTTGTGTCCTGCTCGGCATCGAGGGCCTGGATCAGTTCGGCTTGCGTGCCGAAGTGATGCGCCTCTTGGCCGAATGCGTTCACGGCGTGGACCATGTTCGGCCCGACCGCGTAAAGCGCGGAAACCTTGCCCCGGGCGTATTCGCCCACGTCGCGGTGCCCCTGCTCCGCCCAGTCGCCCAACTCGCCGATATCTCCGAGCACCAGGACGGTGCGGCCGGAAAAGCCGGCGAGTATATCAACGGCAGCGCACATGGAGGTGGGGTTTGCGTTGTAAGTGTCATCGATCACGCGCATGCCGTTCTTCGCCAGTTGCGCGACGGTGCGGCCCTTGACCGGTTGTACCGCGCCAAGCCCGGTGGCAATGCCGAACAGCGACACGCCCAGGGCGTGAGCAGCAGCAGCGGCCGCCATGGCGTTGGCGACGTTATGGGTGCCGAGCAGGTTCAGCTGAACGTGCTCCACACCTTCAGGTGTATGCAGTTTGAAAGCCGGGCAGCCCCGGGCATCGGTGCTCAGGTCACTGGCGTAGAAATCTGCCTGCGGATTGCTCAGGGAGAAGGTCAGCACCTTGCGTGCGCCGGCGCGCAGTTTCCAGATTCCGAAGGCCTTGTCGTCGAGGTTGAGCACGGCAATACCATCCGCCGCCAGACCGTCGATGATCTCGCCCTTGGCCTCGACGATTTTTTCCGGCCCGCCGAACTCGCCAACGTGGGCAGTGCCCGCGTTGTTGAGGATCGCCACGTGCGGCTTGGTCAGCCCGACGGTGTAGGCGATTTCACCCAGACGCGAAGCGCCCAGTTCGATCACGGCGGCGGTGTGCTCCGGCGCCAGTTCAAGCAGGGTCAGCGGTGCGCCGAGATCGTTGTTCAGATTGCCGCGAGTCGCCAGCACCGGACCGCGGGTACGCAGGATGCTCGCGAGCATTTCCTTGACCGTGGTCTTGCCGCTGGAGCCGGTAATGGCCGCCACCGGTTGCGTGAACGCGGCACGGTTCAGCGCACCCAACTGGCCGAGGGCCTGACGGGTGTCCTTGACCAGCAGTTGCGGCAAGGTGCTGTCGGCGACTTCACGCTCGACCAATGCCGCCACCGCGCCTTTGCCGGCGACATCGTTCAAGTAGTCATGACCGTCAAAGCGCGGGCCAGTCAGGGCAATAAACAGTTGGCCAGCGGTGATCGCACGGCTGTCGATACTGACGCCATCGAAACTGGCATCGCTGCTGATCAGACGTGCGTCGAGCACGTTGGTCAGTTCGCTCAATGTCAGGGCCTTAAGCATGGGCCACCTCCCACGCGGTGAGGGCATGATCGGCCTCGACCAGATCGGAGAAAGCGTGCCGCTCGCCGTTGATTTCCTGATAGTCCTCGTGACCTTTGCCGGCCAGCACGATCACGTCATCGGCCGATGCAGCAGCGATCAGCTGGGCAATCGCCTGACCACGGCCGGCGACGAAGGTGACTTTATCCACAGCAGTGAAACCGGCGCGGATGTCATCGAAAATCTGCGCCGGGTCTTCGGTGCGCGGGTTGTCATCGGTGACCAGTACGCGATCGGCCAGACGCTCGACCACTTCGGCCATCAGCGGACGCTTGCCGCGATCACGGTCACCGCCACAGCCGAACAGGCACAGCAACTGGCCTTTGACGTGTGGGCGCAGCGCGGTCAGAACTTTTTCCAGGGCATCCGGGGTGTGCGCGTAATCGACCACCACCAGTGGCTGAGTGCCGCCACCCAGACGCTGCATGCGCCCGGCCGGGCCTTCAAGTTTCGACAGCACCTTGAGGATTTCGTCGAGCGCATAATCCAGACCGAGCAAGGCGCCGACCGCCGCCAGCACGTTGCTCAGATTGAAACGACCAAGCAGCGTGCTGCGCAGATGGTGTTCGCCCTGCGGCGTGACCAGCGTGGCGCGTACGCCGTGGTCATCGAACTGCGCTTCGCGGACATACAAATAGGCGCTGCTGTCGAGCAGGCTGTAACTGATCAAACGCGACTCGCGTTTTTCGCCGGCCAACTGCCGACCGAAATCGTCGTCGAGGTTGACCACGCGGCACTTCAGGTCATTCCAGGCGAACAGCTTGGCCTTGGCCTCGGCGTACGCCTGCATGGTGCCGTGATAATCCAGGTGGTCGCGGGACAGGTTGGTCATCACCGCGACGTCGAACGCCAATGCAGTGACCCGGCCCTGATCCAGACCGTGGGACGACACTTCCATGGCCACGGCTTTGGCCCCGGCCTTTTTCAGGTCGGCCAGAGTGGCTTGCATGGCGATCGGATTCGGCGTGGTGTGCAGACCGCTTTCCAGCGCGCCATGGAAGCCGGAACCCAGCGTACCAACGATGCCGCAATGCTGACCAAGCAGATCGAGTGCCTGCGCGACCAGTTGGGTCACGCTGGTTTTGCCATTGGTGCCGGTAACACCGATCAGGTTCAAGTGATGGCTCGGCTCGCCATAAAAGCGCCCGGCGATGTCGGACAGCTGCGCCGCCAGGCCTTTGACCGGAATCAACGGTACTTCGGTGATCGGCAGCACGGTGGCGCCTTCCACTTCGTAAGCAACTGCCGCCGCGCCGCGCTGCAAGGCATCGGCGATGTGCGCACGGCCATCGAACTTGCCACCGGGCACGGCGAGGAACAGGTCGCCCGCGCGCACGTTGCGGCTGTCCAGCGCCAATTCACGGATCAACAGATCATGGCCGGCGTGGGGGAATATCTTGTTCAGACTCAGAGACATCAGCCGCGCCCTCCATTGGCTTTCAGCGGAACGACCGGGGTAGCGTTGGCCTGTTGGGTAGTCGGCAGGTTGTCCGGGGTCACGTTCATCAGGCGCAGGGTGCCGGACATCACACGGCTGAACACCGGCGCCGACACCAGACCACCGAAGTAACCGGCCTTGGACGGTTCATCGATCACCACCACGATGGCGTAACGCGGATCACTCATCGGCCCGAAACCGGCGAACAGCGAGCGGTAGGAGTTTTCGGCGTAGCCCTTGGTGCCCACCGACGTTTTACGCGCAGTACCCGACTTGCCGGCCACGTGATACGCCGGCACCTGCGCACGGAACACGCCGCGCGGTGCTTCGATCACTTGCTGCAGCATGCCTTGCATGGTTTTCGCGACCGCTTCCGGCAATACCTGAGTGGTCTGCGGCGGCTTGTCGGTTTTGATCAGCGTCAGCGGTGCGAGACGACCGTTGTTGGCCAGCGCCGAGAATGCGTGCACCAGTTGGATCGCGGTCACGGAAATACCGTAGCCATAAGACAGTGTCGCGGTTTCGGCTTTGCGCCAGTCGCGGTAGTTCGGCAGGTTGCCGACGCGCTCGCCCGGAAAGCCCAGGCCGGTGTCCTGGCCGAGTCCGACTTTCTGTGCGAGACGGTAAATGGTCTCACCGCCGATATCGAACGCGACCTTACTCATGCCGACGTTACTGGAGTTGATCAGAATCCCGGTCATGTCCAGCACCGGGCCTTCGGTCTTCGAAACGTCCTTGATCGTGTACTTGCCGATCTGCAGCGAGCCCGGATACACCTCGACGGTGTCGGTCGGTTTCCAGCGCCCGGATTCGATCGCGGCACTCATCGAGATCGCTTTCATGGTCGAACCCGGTTCGAACACGTCGATCATCGCGCGGTTACGCATCATCGCCGGTTGCAGGTTGCGACGGTTGTTCGGGTTGTAGGTCGGCTGGTTGACCATGGCGAGGATCTCGCCGGTCTTCACGTCCATGATCACCAGGCTGCCAGCCTTGGCGCCGTTCTCGATGATCGCGTTGCGCAGCTCGCGGTTCGCCAGGTATTGCAGACGCAGGTCAATCGACAACGCCAAGGGCTTGCCGGCCTTGGCGTTCTTGGTGACCTGGACATCCTTGATCAGCCGACCGCGCCGATCCTTGATGACCTGCCGCTTGCCCGGCACCCCGGCCAGCCACTCGTCGTAGGCCAGCTCGACGCCTTCGCGCCCGTGATCGTCAATGTCGGTAAAGCCGACCATGTGCGCGGTGACTTCACCGGCCGGGTAGAAGCGGCGGAATTCTTCGATGCCGTAAACGCCCGGCACTTTCAGGTCGAGCACAGCCTGGCCCTGCTCAGGGGTCAGCCCGCGCACCAGGTAAATGAATTCTTTGTTGGCCTGAGCTTCGAGACGTTCGGCCAGGGCTTTCGGATCCTGCCCCAGCGCCGCGGCCAGTGCCGGCCACTTCTCTTTGGCCGTCTGCATTTCCTTGGCGTTGGCCCACAGCGTCGTCACCGGGGTACTCACGGCCAACGGCTCGCCGTTACGGTCGGTGATCAGACCACGGTGAGCAGGAATCGGGATGTGACGGAGACTGCGCGCGTCGCCCTGTCCCTTGAGGAAGTCACGGTCAACCACTTGCAGGTCGATGATGCGCCAGCAGATCGCCGCGACCATCACGCCGAGCAGAGCCACCATCAGGCGGAAGCGCCACGGGAAGAGTGCGCCTTCGAGTTTCATCATGGCGCCACCATCTTCACGTCAGCCGCGCCCGGAATGTGCATTTTCAATTGTTCGGTGGCCAGCACTTCGATGCGGCTGTGCGCAGTCCAAGTGCTTTGCTCGAGAATCAGGCGCCCCCACTCGGCCTGCGCCTTGTCGCGCACGCTGAGTTCGTTGTAAAGGGTGTTAAGCAACTGCCGGTTCCAGTGCGCGCTGTAAGACACGCCGATGGCCGACACGAGCACGCCGACAAACAGCAGCAGCATGATAAAGCTGCCGCCCGGCAGGGGCTTGGCGAAAAGCTTGCTCACCGCAACTTCTCCGCGACACGCATGACAGCGCTACGGGAACGTGGGTTGGCTTTGAGCTCGGCGTCGGAGGCCGTCTGCGCTTTGCCATGGATTTTGATTTTCGGTTCGAACGCCACGTGGCGCACAGGCAGGTTGCGCGGCAGGTTGTCGGCTTCGCCTTTCACCAGTTTGCGCATGAACAGTTTGACGATGCGGTCTTCCAGCGAGTGGAAGCTGATGACCACCAGACGGCCACCGACTTCCAGAGCATCCAGTGCGGCTTCGAGGCCGGCTTCCAGATCGCCCAGTTCGTTGTTGACGTGAATACGCAAACCCTGGAATGCACGGGTCGCCGGGTTCTTGCCCTTCTCCCACGCCGGGTTGGCAACTTTCAGAACTTCCGCCAGATCGGCGGTGCGCTCGAATGGCTTGATGTCGCGGCGCTCGGCCACGGCACGGGCCATGCGCCCGGAGAAACGTTCTTCGCCGTATTCCTTGAACACCCGGGCGATTTCTTCCACGGGCGCGGTGTTGACGAATTCGGCGGCGCTGATGCCACGGGACGGATCCATGCGCATGTCCAGCGGGCCGTCATTGAGGAAACTGAAGCCGCGCTCGGCGTCATCCAGTTGCGGCGACGACACGCCGAGGTCGAGCAGGATGCCGCTGACCTTGCCGCTCAGCCCTTGTTCGGCAACCACCGAACCCAGTTCGGCAAAGCTGCGCTGCACAACGACAAAGCGGCCGTCTTCGGCCGCTAGCGTTTGCCCGGTGGCAATCGCTTGAGGATCCTTGTCGAATCCGATCAGCCGGCCGTCCGGCCCGAGCTGGCTGAGGATCAGCCGACTGTGCCCGCCGCGCCCGAACGTACCGTCCAGATAGCAGCCATCAGGACGTACGGCGAGAGCCTCGACGGCTTCGTCAAGCAGTACGGTGATGTGGTTAAAGCCGCTATCAATAGTCACAGGATCAAATCACGCAGTTCGTCAGGCATGGCGCCCGGTTGTTGAATAGCAGCAAGGTCAGCGGCAGACACCGCGTTCCATGCATCCTCGTCCCACAATTGGAACTTGTTCAGTTGGCCCACCAGCATCGCTTTCTTATCAAGCTTTGCGTATTCGCGCAGACGCGGTGGAACCAGAAAACGACCACTGCCGTCGAGCTCGAGGTCGACGGCATTACCAATCAATAAACGCTGCAGGCGACGGTTCTCTTCGCGCAGCGAAGGGAGTGCACGCAACTTGGTTTCAATAATTTCCCACTCGTCGAGCGGGTAGACACACAGGCACGGATCAACGGCATCAATGGTCACGATCAACTGGCCGGAACTACGCGAAACGAGCTCGTCACGGTACCGGCTCGGCATGGCGAGACGGCCCTTAGCATCGAGACTGATAGCGTTAGCTCCGCGAAACACGTCAGCGTTTCTCCAATTTTTATCGTTTTGAGCTCAAAAAACCCACTTCATGCCACTTTCCGCCACTTGCGCACACTATAGGAATGCGCCCACCACACCGTCAAGGCGCGGATTAAAGGAAAACCCTTACAGAACGGAGATTTAGGAGCTTAAAAGGAGGGGCAACGACAATTTGGCGGATACTTTTGACCAATAACTTGATGCAGCACTGAAAGCTGCGCTCGGAAGTTAAAGTGATTTGTTAAGAGTAAGATTTTTTCGGTATTACAAAAGCGCTTCTGCTGTTGATTGAAGCAAGGTGGGAAATGGCTATTACTGCATTTGCCGCTGCCGGACTTTAGCGCAGGCCTGCCGATAATAACCAGCCCTGATGCCATTGATTCAAGCAGGGAAAGAAAAAGGTGGAGAGTCGATCTGTAAGCCGGGTTCTGTCTTGAACAGTCATTCGTCTACGATGGCCATCACTGGACATCTTTAGCAACCTACCCGGTCCCAGCGCGGGCCACGCCTTGGGACCCTATTTGGTCTTGCTCCAAGTGGGGTTTACCTAGCCACGAACTGTTGCCAGACGTGCGGTGCGCTCTTACCGCACCTTTTCACCCTTACCGGCGCCGAAGCGCTTAGGCGGTTATTTTCTGTGGCACTTTCCGTAGGCTCACGCCTCCCAGGCAT
This sequence comes from Pseudomonas sp. W15Feb9B, assembly GCF_000828175.1. NCBI lineage: Bacteria > Pseudomonadati > Pseudomonadota > Gammaproteobacteria > Pseudomonadales > Pseudomonadaceae > Pseudomonas > Pseudomonas sp. W15Feb9B. The sequence goes on from NZ_JTKF01000042.1 coordinate 28,916, forward strand.
TACCTGGCACTTCGCCCTATGGAGCCCGGACTTTCCTCCCCCCTCTAATTTTCATAGAGGGCAGCGACTGTCCGATCGACTCTCCGCCGCGCAGGTTAACGGCAGAGCGCCCGAAGAACAAGCGCTAATAGCCGTGAAACCCGTCTGCGCGACGGGTTACTCGCCCTTCTGCTGTTCCAGTGCGACCTGATACAGCACGTTTTTGCGCTCACCGGTGATTTGCGCGGCCAGGGCGGCAGCGCGCTTGAGCGGCATCTCTTCGAGCAGCAGGTTGAGGACGCGCATCGCCTCGCTGCTGACCGCGTCTTCGGATTCCGGCGCAGTCCAGCCAGCCACTACAACAACGCATTCACCACGCTGCTGATTGCTGTCCGCCTCGACGAATGCCCGCAACTCGGCCAGTGGCAGGCCCTTGAGCGTTTCAAAGGTCTTGGTGATTTCACGAGCGAGCAATGCCGGGCGATCAGCACCGAACACGGCTTCCATATCTTGCAGGCACTCGAGAATACGATGCGGCGCCTCGTAGAAAATCAGCGTGCGCGGCTCTTCCTTGATGGCTTCCAGACGCGCCTTGCGCCCAACAGCCTTGGCCGGCAGAAAACCTTCGAAGATGAAACGGTCGGATGGCAGACCGGCCGCCGACAACGCAGCAATCAACGCGCATGCCCCCGGCACCGGCACCACATTGATACCGGCGGCACGCGCCTGGCGCACCAGGTGATAACCCGGATCGGAAATCAGCGGCGTACCGGCATCGGAAATCAGCGCGACGTTGTCGCCAGCCAGCAAACGCGTGATGAAACGACTGCCCTCATCACGCTCGTTGTGTTCATGGCAGGCCGCCAGCGGCGTGGAGATGCCGAAGTGCTGCATCAGACGCTGGGAATGGCGCGTGTCTTCGGCGGCGATCAGCGCCACTTCGCGCAGGATCTTCAACGCCCGGGCGCTGATGTCATCCAGGTTGCCGATGGGCGTCGCCACCACATAAAGCGAGCCCGCAGCGGAATTCAAAGCACCTGGAGCAGTCAAAGCGCACACCTCATGATCGGTAAAAGCCGCCATTGTAGCGCGTCACGCGCCCGGCGATGCGCTCGCGGCAGACACGGTTTGTCGCACCATTGTGCGGTCGCGCAACATTTACATCAGCTAAATTGACGGTTTCACGCCAGTAACATCGCGCCCCGGCCAGCGCTTGGGTACAATTCCACGCTAATTTGATCGAGTATCAGGAACACTTACATGATCGCTTGCCTGCGGCTGTTCACTGCCCTCTGCCTCGCTGCCTTATTGGCGGCCTGCGCCAGCTCCCCCTCCTCAAGCCTTGGCGAACTTCCACGGACTCCGGATGCCAGCATCGAGCAACTGCTCGAACAGGCTACCCAGGCCAAGACGCCGGAAAAAGCCGCGCTGTTGCGCTTGAGCGCGGCAGACCTCGCTTATCGCCAGGGCAATGCCGGCCAGTCCGCGCAGATCCTGCAACAAGTGCCGATGGAGCAGTTGAAGCCAGGCCAGCAGATCTTCGCCAGCACCTTGTCCGCTGAGCTGGCAATGACGCGTAATCAGCCTAAAGCTGCGCTGACCGCTCTGAGCCATCCGAGCCTGCAGCACCTGAGCGAAATGCCGGAAGATCAGCAAGTTCGCACCGGCACCGTGCACGCCCGCGCACTGGAAGCCGACGGCCAGACCCTGGCAGCCGCTCGTGAGCGCATCTTCATCGCTCCAATGCTCAAAGGCGAAGCCGCGAGCAAGAACCACGAAGCCATCTGGACTTTGATCGCTTCGCTGCCTACCGATCAACTGCAACCCAACACCGCCGACGATCTCGGCGGCTGGATGGGCCTGGCCCTGGCTGTGAAAACCGCCGGCACCCTAGAACAGCAGCAAGCGGCGATCGATGCCTGGCGCGCACAGAATCCAAAGCACCCAGCAGCAATCAACCTGCCGCTGCCACTGACCAAACTCAAGGAACTGGCCAGCCAGCCCCTGAGCAAGATTGCCCTGCTGCTGCCGCAAGACGGCCCACTGGCCTCAGTCGGTAAAGCGCTGCGTGAAGGCTTCATGGCGGCGCACTATCAAGCACAACAGGCCGGTCAGAAGCCACCCGCCATCGAGTTTTACGACAGCTCCAAACTGACCTCGATGGACGAGTTCTACCGCAAGGCCCAGGCCGATGGCGTGCAACTGGTGGTCGGCCCGCTGGAAAAACCGCTGGTCAAGCAATTGAGCACCCGTCCGCAACTGCCAATCACCACCCTCGCGCTGAACTACAGCGAAGGCGATCAAGGTCCGGCGCAACTGTTCCAGTTCGGTCTGGCGGCTGAAGACGAAGCTCGCGAAGTTTCGCGTCGCGCCCGCGCCGACGGCCTGCATCGCGCGGCGATCATGGTGCCGAAAGGCGAATGGGGCGACCGCGTATTGCGTGCGTTCAGCCAGGACTGGCAGGCCAATGGCGGCAGCATCGTTGCCACCGAACGCGTTGATCAGCCAGTGCAACTGGCCCAGCAGATCGCTGACATGTTCCAGCTGCGTCAAAGCGAAGCCCGCGCCAAGAGCCTGCAAAACGCTGCTGGCACCAATGTCGCCGCTCAGCCGTCGCGTCGCCAGGACATCGAGTTCATCTTCCTGGCAGCCACCCCGCAGCAAGCGCAGCAGATCAAGCCGACCCTGAACTTCCAGTACGCGGGTGATGTTCCGGTGTACGCAACTTCCCACGTGTACAGCGCCAGCGGCGATGTGAACCAGTACAACGACATGAACGGCGTGCGCTTCTGCGAAACCCCATGGTTGCTGGAAGCCAATGACCCGCTGCGTCAGCAAGTCACCGCGCAATGGCCGCAAGCGGCCGGCAGCCTGGGTCGCCTTTACGCCATGGGCGTCGACGCCTACCGTCTGGCGCCGCGCCTGGGTCAGTTGAAGGCGCTGCCGGACAGCCGCATCGAAGGTCAGTCGGGTAGCCTGGGCATGACCCAGACCCAACGCGTAGTGCGTCAGTTGCCATGGGCGCAGTTCGTCAACGGTCAGGTTCAACGCCTGCCGGACACCCCGCGCTGATGCCCGACGGCTCGCACCTGCAAAGCGGTAAAGATGCCGAGCGCCAGGCGCTCGAGCATCTGCAACACCAGGGTCTGCGCCTGCTGGCGCAGAACTGGTCATGCAAACGGGGCGAGCTTGATCTGGTCATGCTTGATGGCGATACAGTAGTATTCGTCGAAGTCCGCTACAGAAAAAACACTCAATGGGGTGGCGCGCTCGCTAGCATCGATGAGCGCAAACGGCAGAAGCTGATTTTCGCCGCACAGCATTTCCTTCAGCGCGAGTCACGCTGGGCCGATTCCCCTTGCCGCTTCGACGTGGTGGCCATCGACAGGCACCCGGATCAGTTGAACTGGTTGCAGAATGCGTTCGATGGTTGATTCTCTGCACACCACCCCGGACACTTTCACCGACAATTTTTGCTCTTTGCTTTGCGGGCTGCACATTCACGTGCCGAACAGCCGCGCTACTTAAGGTCACACAGATGGACATGCAATCCCGAATTCGCCAGCTTTTCCAGGCCAGTATCGACACCAAGCAACAGGCGATGGACGTACTTGCACCGCACATCGAGCAAGCCAGCCAGATCATGGTCAACGCCCTGCTCAACGAAGGCAAAATGCTTTCGTGCGGCAACGGCGGCTCTGCCGGCGACGCCCAGCACTTCTCCTCCGAGCTGCTCAACCGCTTCGAGCGTGAACGCCCGAGCCTGCCGGCCATCGCTCTGACCACCGATAGCTCGACCATCACCTCGATCGCCAACGACTACAGCTACAACGAAGTGTTCTCCAAGCAGATCCGCGCATTGGGTCAACCCGGCGATGTATTGCTGGCGATCTCGACCAGCGGCAACTCGGCAAACATTATTCAAGCGATCCAGGCCGCACATGATCGCGAAATGGTTGTCGTAGCTTTGACTGGCCGCGATGGCGGCGGCATGGCTTCACTGCTGCTGCCTGAAGATGTCGAGATTCGCGTACCGGCCCATGTCACTGCACGTATTCAGGAAGTCCATCTGCTGGCGATCCATTGCCTCTGCGATCTGATCGACAGCCAACTGTTCGGGAGTGAAGAATGACCCCTAATCGCCTTGGCCTTCTGGCCTTGACCCTGTGCCTCGGCATCAGCGGCTGCACCTCGGTGGTGAATGCCAGCCGTGAAGCGCCGATTGAAGACGACCGCGGCACCCGAACCTTCGGCAGCAAAATCGACGACTCGCTGATCGAGACCAAAGTCGGCGTCAACGTGGCCAAGGCCGACCCCGGCCTGGACAAGGACTCGCATATCGTCGTCACCAGCTTCAACGGCGTGGTGCTGCTCGCCGGCCAGACTCCGCGCGAAGACCTCAAGGCCAAGGCCGAACAGGCCGCCGCCAACGTGCAGCGCGTGAAGAAAGTGCACAACGAACTGCAAGTGATTGCACCTTCAAGCTTCCTCGCTCGCCAGAACGACGCCTGGCTGACCACCAAGATCAAGACCCAGATGCTGACCGACGCCAGCATTCCCGGCTCGCGCATCAAGGTCGTGACCGAGAACGGTATCGTTTACCTGCTGGGCCTGCTGACCAAACAGGAAGCACAACAGGCAACCAACCTGGTGCAAGGCGTTGCCGGCGTGCAGAAGATCGTGAAGCTGTTCGAATACATCGACTGATACGCGACGAGCAGATACAAAAAAGGCGATCCATCCGGATCGCCTTTTTTATTACTTCACCACTTTCAAGCTTGGCCGGCCGCTTGGTCGCGGCGGCTCGCTGCCCGGTGGCGGCAAGTCGTCATCGGGCTCGATATCGTCTTCGTCATCCATCGGCGACTCGAGATCGAACACCATGCCCTGCCCGTTCTCCCGGGCGTAGATGCCCAGAATCGCGCTGATTGGCACATAGAGACTATGCGGAACGCCACCGAAGCGACCCTCAAAGGTCACCACGTCGTTGTCCATGTGCAAGTGCCGCACGGCACTGGGCGAAATGTTCAGGACAATCTGCCCGTCGCTGGCGAAACCTTGCGGCACCTGCACTGCCGGGTATTCGGAATTGACCAGCATGTGCGGGGTGCAATCGTTATCCACAATCCACTCGTAGAGCGCGCGGACCAGATAAGGTCGACTGGAGTTCATAGCGGCTCCTTAAGCCTTAGCGCATATCGCGTTCGACGCCAGACAGACTCGCCTGGAAAGCCTCACGCGCAAACTGGCGCTCCATATAATCAAGCAGCGGCTTGGCCGGCCGCGGCAGTTCAATACCCAGAATCGGCAAACGCCAGAGTATTGGCAATAGGCAGCAATCCACCAGACTTTGTTCCTCACTGAGGAAAAACGGCTTGTCGGCAAACAACGGCGACACGCCCGTCAGGCTTTCACGCAATTCCTTGCGTGCCACGACACGCGCGGCTTCCTTGGTTTTCGGATCCAGAATCAGATCCACCAGACCACACCAGTCGCGCTGAATACGGTGAATCAGCAGACGGCTGTTGGCACGCGCCACCGGGTAAACCGGCATCAGTGGCGGATGCGGGTAACGCTCATCCAGATATTCCATCACCACGGTCGACTCCCACAACGCCAGGTCGCGATCGACCAGTGTCGGGAGACTGCCGTAAGGGTTCACCTCAATCAGTTTAGGCGGCTGGCGGCCAGCTTCCACGTAAATGATTTCGGCGCTGACACCCTTCTCTGCAAGCACGATGCGCACTCGGTGGGAATAGTGGTCGGCGGGGTCGGAGTAACAGGCCAACCGATTGGTCACGCCCATGGCGATCCTCCTCGCTTGTTGAAATGATTGGAACCGGAAAAACGCGCGCGCCCAGAGGGCGCCTCCCGCAATGCCTGGCGAACCAGACATTGCGTTATCGGAGGCGCCCTTGGGCGCGCGCGATTAACAGCAATGCTTGAAGCGTATCAGTGCACGTCTTTCCAGTATTCACGCTTGAGCAGGTAGGCGAACACAAAGAAGAACGCCAGATACAGCAAGACGTAAGTACCGATGCGCTGATGTTGCAGCTTAACCGGGTTAGCCGAGTAAGCCAGGAAGGTTACCAGATTCTTGACCTTCTCATCGAACTGCTCTTCGTTCAGAGCACCGGTTTTCGGCACGATGGTCAACTGATCGCACGCTTCATGAGTCAGCGGCGTACCGGTCAGCGGATCGTATTGCTTCTTGCCGTCCTCGACGATCTGCACTTGCTTGCAGCCCACCACCTGACGACCTTGCAGGCCGACCAGCACGTTAGGCATGCCGACGTTTGGGAAGACCTTGTTGTTCACGCCCCAGGGACGCGCCGGATCTTCGTAGAACGAGCGCAGATAACCATAGAGCCAGTCGGTGCCACGCACGCGCGCCACCAGGGTCAGGTCCGGCGGTGCCGCACCGAACCAAGTCTTGGCGTCTGCCGGCTGCATGCCGATGTTCATGTGGTCGCCGATCTTGGCGCCGGTGAACACCAGCTTCTCGAGCATCATGTCGTGGGGAATGCCGAGGTCATCGGCCACCCGTTCGTAACGCTGGAACTTGGCACTGTGGCAACCCATGCAATAGTTGGCAAAGGTGCGCGCACCGTCCTGCAGGGCAGCTTTATCGGACACGTCGATGTCGACTTTTTCCAGCTCCGGACCACCGTGTTCGGCGGCGAAAGACAGCACAGGCAGCGCAGCAAAAATCAGAGCAAAAAATAACTTTTTCATCAGCCAGTCACCCTTTCCGGAACCGGTTTGGTCTTCTCGAGCCTGGTGTAGAACGGCATCAGAATGAAGTAGGCGAAGTACAGGAAGGTGCAAATCTGCGACACCAGCGTGCGCTCGGGCGTCGGGGCCAGTACGCCCAGAATGCCGAGGATCACGAAGGAAATGCAGAACACCAGCAGCCAGATTTTGCTCATCCAGCCTTTGTAGCGCATCGATTTGACCGGACTGCGGTCCAGCCACGGCAGCACGAACAGCATGGCAATCGAGGCCCCCATGGCGATCACGCCCATGAGTTTGTCCGGGATCGCACGCAAGATCGCGTAGAACGGCGTGAAGTACCAGACCGGGGCAATGTGCTCAGGCGTCTTGAACGGGTTGGCTTGCTCAAAGTTTGGCTTTTCGAGGAAGTAGCCGCCCATTTCCGGGAAGAAGAACACGATAAAGCAGAAGATGAACAGGAACACCACCACGCCGACGATGTCTTTCACGGTGTAGTACGGGTGGAAGGCAATGCCGTCCAGCGGGACACCGTTTTCGTCTTTGTGCTTCTTGATGTCGACGCCATCGGGGTTGTTCGAACCGACTTCGTGCAGCGCCAGAATGTGCAACACCACCAGACCGAGAATCACGATCGGCAGCGCCACGACGTGCAGTGCGAAGAAGCGGTTCAGAGTGATTCCGGAGATCAGGTAGTCACCCCGAATCCACTGGGTCAGGTCGTTGCCGATCACCGGAATCGCACCGAACAGCGAGATGATCACCTGGGCACCCCAGTAGGACATCTGCCCCCAAGGCAGCAGATAACCCATGAAGGCCTCAGCCATCAGCGCCAGGTAGATCAGCATGCCGAACACCCAGACGAGCTCACGCGGTTTCTGGTACGAACCGTAGAGCAGGCCCCGGAACATGTGCAGATAAACCACGATGAAGAACGCCGAAGCGCCGGTGGAGTGCAGCAGACGCAGGATCGAGCCGTACTCGACGTCGCGCATGATGTACTCGACGGAAGCGAACGCCTCTTCTGCCGACGGGGTGTAGCTCATCGTCAGCCAGACACCGGTGACGATCTGGTTGACCAGCACCAGCAGTGCCAGCGAGCCGAAGAAATAGAAGAAGTTGAAGTTTTTTGGCGCGTAATACTTGCTGAGATGGTCTTCCCACATTTTGGTCGCCGGGAAGCGCGCATCCACCCAATCCATGAACTTGCTCATCACGCTTTCTCCGTATCGACGCCAATGACAATCAGGTCATCGGTCTCATAGGAATGCGGGGGAACTGGCAGGTTCAAAGGCGCGGGTTGCGACTTGTAGACGCGGCCAGCCAGATCGTAGTGGGAACCGTGGCAAGGGCAGAAATAGCCGCCGACCCAGTCTTTACCCAAGTCCGCAGGCGCCACTTCGGGACGGAAGGTGGGAGAGCAACCCAGGTGAGTGCAGATCCCGATCAGCAGCAGGATTTCCGGCTTGATCGAGCGCACTTCAGGATCGACATAAGTAGGTTGCGTGGAGTTTTTGGAAGTCGGATCGGAGAGCTGGCCCTCGATCTTCTTGAGATTCCCCAGGATTTCCGCAGTACGGCGGACAATGAACACCGGCTGACCGCGCCATTCGGCAATCATCTGCTGTCCTGGCTCGATCTTGCTGACATTCACTTTCACCGGTGCACCGGCGGCTTTCGCCTTGGCACTGGGAAACCATGACCCCACGAACGGGACCGCAGCCCCCACCGCTCCTGCAGCACCCACCACGGATGTGGCTGCTACCAAGAAGCGACGCCGGCCTGCATTCACGCCGTCATTGCTCATTCAGTCCTCTCCCATCAGCTTTGTGGCCTGTTAAATCAGGCATCTACTAAATAAATCAATGTTACTTATAAAAATTTTGCCGAGATGGTAATGAAAAGCCCCAATTCTGACAAGGGAATTACCCGGGGCTCCCACCCTCAAGCCTTGTAGTATAGGGGGTCTACGAATGTGGCAAGTTGTCACAGCGCAATTCTTTAATAAATCGCAGGCATAAAAAAACGCCCGGTTCCGTGAGGAATCGGGCGTTCTTTTTTGAACGTGGAAACGAATTAACGCTTCGAGTACTGCGGACGCTTACGCGCTTTACGCAGACCAACTTTCTTACGTTCAACTTCACGGGCGTCGCGAGTAACGAAGCCAGCTTTGCGCAGAGCGCTACGCAGGGTTTCGTCGTAGTCCATCAGAGCGCGAGTGATGCCGTGGCGGATTGCGCCAGCCTGACCACTTACACCACCACCGATGACAGTGACGTAGATGTCGAACTTCTCGACAGTCTCGGTCAGTTCCAGCGGCTGACGAACTACCATGCGGGCAGTTTCGCGGCCGAAGAACGAGTCCAGGGAGCGGTTGTTGATGGAGATGTTACCAGTACCCGGACGCAGGAAAACGCGTGCGGTTGCGGTCTTGCGACGGCCAGTGCCGTAATTTTGAGTCGCCGACATAATGAACTATTCCGTTAAATCTTCAGTTCTTGGGGCTGCTGAGCAGTATGAGGGTGTGCAGCGCCCGCATAGACTTTCAGCTTACGGTACATGTCACGACCCAGCGGGTTCTTAGGCAGCATGCCTTTAACCGCGGTCTCGATCACGCGCTCAGGGGCCTTGGCGATCAGCTTTTCAAAGTTGATCGACTTGATGCCGCCCGGGAAACCGGAGTGGGAGTAGTACATTTTGTCAGTGGTTTTAGCGCCGGTTACACGGATCTGCTCGGCGTTGATTACGACGATGTAGTCGCCGGTGTCAACGTGAGGAGTGTACTCAGGCTTGTGCTTGCCACGCAGACGGCTCGCGATTTCGGTGGCCAGACGACCCAGGGTCTGACCAGCAGCGTCGACGACAAACCAGTCGCGCTTTACTGTTTCCGGTTTAGCAGTAAAAGTTTTCATTCTTTATAGCCTCAGGGGCCGCCTGTAAATAAGACGGCGGATCTTACTGAATAGTGCGTACTTTGACAAGTCAAAGGCAGCCGGATACAGACGCTTTCGGGGGCTCGGGTCGGCGCGTCCGTTCAACGGCAAGATTCTTCGGCGGCGGCGCATCACTTCCACTGCAGAAAGAGGTCGGCAATTATGCAGATTGCGAAAAAAATTTCAACCTGCTTTTATGCTTGTTTTGCCCAAGGAGCACCCGATGGACTATCGCCAGCTAGGCCGTACCGACCTGAACGTGAGTGCAATCTGCCTCGGCACCATGACCTGGGGCGAGCAAAACACTGAAGCTGAAGCCTTCGCCCAGATCGAGCGGGCCAAGGAAGCCGGGATCAATTTCATCGACACCGCCGAGATGTACCCGGTGCCGCCGAAAGCCGAAACCTACGCCACCACCGAGCGCTACATCGGCAATTATTTCAAAAGCCGTGGTGATCGTGCCGACTGGATCCTCGCCAGCAAGATCGCCGGCCCGGGCAACACCATCGACTACATCCGCGACAAAAACCTGCGCCACAACCGCCAGCACATCACTGAAGCGGTGGATGCCAGCCTCAAGCGCCTGCAGACCGATTACATCGACCTCTACCAGTTGCACTGGCCGGAGCGCAGCACCAACTTTTTCGGACAACTGGGCTACAAACACAAGATCGAAGCCAACCTGACGCCGCTCGAGGACACCCTCGAAGCCCTCGATGAGCAAGTGAAGGCCGGCAAGATCCGCCACATCGGCCTGTCCAACGAGACGCCGTGGGGCACCATGCGCTTCCTTGCCCTGGCCGAAGCCCGGGGCTGGCCGCGCGCGGTGTCGATCCAGAATCCGTACAACCTGCTCAACCGCAGCTTTGAAATCGGCCTGGCGGAAATCGCCATCCGCGAACAGTGCGGCCTGCTCGCCTACTCGCCGCTGGCATTCGGTTTCCTGTCCGGCAAGTACGAAGGCGGCGCGCGTCCGCCGAAAGGTCGCCTGAGCCTCTACAGCCGCTTTAGCCGCTATTTCAACGCGCAATCGGAAGCGGCCTGCAGCCGTTACGTGGCCCTGGCCCGTGAACACGGTCTTGATCCGGCGCAGATGGCCCTTGCATTCGTCACCCAGCAACCGTTCGTCACCAGCAACATCATTGGCGCCACGACGCTGGAGCAACTGGACAGCAACATTGCCAGTTTTGATCTGAAGCTTTCCGATGAGGTGCTGGCGGGGATTGAGGCGATCCACAAGGATCATCCGAACCCGGCGCCTTGATCGGCCGTTAAAAGCTTCGCGAGCAGGCTCGCTCCCACAGGTACAGCGTGATCCTTGTGGGAGCGAGCCTGCTCGCGAAGGGGCCCGTCAATTCACTGCAGAACTCACAGCGACCGCGCAATGATCTCCTTCATGATTTCATTGGTACCGGCATAGATCCGCTGCACCCGTGCATCCGCCCACGCCCGGGCCACCGGGTACTCCCACATGAAGCCGTAGCCGCCATGCAACTGCACGCACTCGTCGAGCACCTTGCATTGCAGGTCCGTGCCCCAGTATTTGGCCATCGCAGCTGTCGGCACATCGAGCTTGCCCTGGAGATGCAGTTCCAGGCACTTGTCGACAAATACTCGGCCGATCTGAATCTCGGTAGCCATCTCCGCCAGTTTGAAGCGGGTGTTCTGGAAATCGGCGATCGCCTTGCCGAACGCCTTGCGATCACGGGTGTAATCCAGCGTCCATTTCAGCGCAGCTTCGGCTGAGGCCAGACCACCGATCGCTACCGTCAGTCGCTCCTGTGGCAATTCCTGCATCAAATAAGCGAACCCTGCCCCGGCCTGCCCCAACAGGTTTTCTTTCGGCACGCGTACGTCCTGGAAGAACAATTCCGACGTGTCCTGAGCCTTCATTCCGACCTTCTCCAGGCGTTTGCCCTTCTCGAAGCCCGGCGTATTCGCCTCTACCACAAACAGGCTGGTGCCTTTGGCGCCGGCCTTGGGATCGGTTTTGGCGACCACGATCACCAAATCAGCGAGAAAGCCGTTGGTGATGAAGGTCTTGGAGCCGTTGATCACGTACTCGTCGCCGTCCAGCACGGCGGTGGTCTTGACCCCTTGCAGGTCGGAACCGGCACCCGGCTCGGTCATCGCAATCGCGCTGACCATCTCGCCCGAGACCAGTTTCGGCAGGTATTTTTGCTTCAGCGCTTCACTGCCGTAATGCAGGATGTATGGCGCAACGATGTCCGAATGCAACGAGAAACCGATCCCGGTCAGACCCAGACGACCGACCTCTTCGATTACCACTGCGCTGTACAGAAAGTCCGCGCCCAGGCCGCCGTACTCTTCCGGAAGGTGCGAGCAGAGCATCCCCGCCTCCCCCGCCTTATTCCACAGTTTGCGGTCGATGTGGCCTTGTTTCTCCCATTGCGCATGGAACGGCACGGCCTCTTTTTCGAGGAAGGTTCGTACGCTGTCGCGGAACAATTCGTGCTCGGAGCTGAACAAGGTTCTGGGGATCATGCGGCACCTTTCATTGTTGTTGGAGGAATATGGCCTTCAGAGACTAAGCCTCACCTCCGACACAGGACACTGGACACATCCGACAAAAAATAAGACGATCCAGCCGTCTGGTGACCACTTTCCCTTATAAAAACAAAACAAAAGTTGAATTATGTCCAAGCAAGTCTCCACGCCCTTGCGGCGCGTCAGCATCCTGGCAATCGACCGGGTTTTCGCATCCACTCTCATGCAGGCCAAGGATTTTTTCCATCTGGCCAGCCTGCGTTACGGTAAGCAACTGGGTCACGGCCTGACACCGGCGTTCGAAACCCGGCTGGTCAGCCCCGACGGCAAACCAGTGAACAGTTTCAGTGACGTGATGATGCCGGTGGACGGCGGCCTGGAAAACGCCGACGTCATCATCCTCCCGGCGTTCTGGGACGATTTCGATACGCTGTGCAGCCGTTATCCACAGATCCTGCCGTGGCTGCGCGAGCAGCACGCCCGTGGCGCCGTGCTCTGCGGCGAAGCCACCGGGGTATTCTGGCTGGCCGAGGCCGGGCTGCTCAACGGTAAGGAAGCGACCACTTACTGGCGCTTCTTCAATGCCTTTGCCGAGCGCTTTCCCAAGGTGTACCTCAATCAGGACAAGCACCTGACCGACGCCGATAACCTTTATTGCGCCGGCGGCACCACTTCGGCCTGCGACCTGTATATCTACCTGATCGAACGCTTCTGCGGCGCCAATGTGGCGCAAGCCGTGGCCCGCGACATTCTGTATGAAGTGCAGCGCAGTTATTCGCCGGGACGTATCGGTTTCGGCGGACAGAAGCTGCACCAGGACGTGATCATCCTGCAGATCCAGCACTGGCTTGAAGAGCATTTCGCCGACAAGTTCCGCTTCGAAGACGTGGCCCGCGAGCACGGCATGAGCATCCGCAACTTCATGCGCCGCTTCCAGACCGCGACTGGCGACAAGCCGCTGCACTACCTGCAACGCCTGCGCATCGAGACTGCCAAAGGTCTGTTGTCGGGCAGCCGCAAGAGCATCAAGACCATCAGTTATGAGGTCGGCTACGACGATGCGAGCTTCTTTGCGCGGCTGTTCCGCCAGCACACCGAGTTGTCGCCGAACCAGTATCGGCAGCAGTTTCAGCAGGCTGCGTAGGCCCCTGAGCAAATACAAAACCTGTGGGAGCTGGCTTGCCAGCGATGGCGTCGTGTCAGGTGATATCTATTTCTCTGACATACCGCTATCGCTGGCAAGCCAGCTCCCACAGGGATTGCAGTGCATTAGAGATTTTCTTCAGCACAAAAAAAGGGCCT
>NZ_JTKF01000043.1:0-44683 GCF_000828175.1 Pseudomonas sp. W15Feb9B
TGTGGGAGCTTGCCTGCAAGCGATGAGGCCATGGGTGTCACCGCAGGGAAACCGAGGCGGAATACGGTCATGACGCCGGGCAAGCTCTTCACCTCCGCCACACCCTGATGCAGGCTCATGATCGAGCGCACGATTGCCAGTCCCAGCCCGGTGCTGCCCTGCGAGCGCGAGCGGGCGCTGTCGACGCGGTAGAAGCGGTCGAACAAGTGCGGCAGATGCTGTGCTTCGATGCCGACGCCGGGATTGCTGACCAGCAGTGAAGCCTGCGTCGCGCCTCGCTCGATCAGCAAGGTGATGGTTTTACCGTGCGGGCAATGACGCAGCGCATTGGACAGCAGGTTGGAAATCGCCCGCTGAATCATCAGCCGATCGCCCAACACCGAGGCGCTGCCGACAACATTCAAATGAATCTGCTTGTCCTGCGCCGACAGCGAAAACATCTCCGCGACCTTCGCCGCTTCCGCCTCCAGCGCCACCGATTCAAACGGCGCCAGCGCCGACGGATGACTGACCTGCGCCAGAAACAGCATGTCCGAGACAATCCGCGCCACGCGCTCCAGCTCCTCGATGCTGGACACCAGCACATCCTTGTACTCCTCGGTCGTGCGCTCGCGGGACAAGGTCACCTGGGCCTTGCCCATCAGGTTGTTGATCGGCGTGCGCAACTCATGGGCAAGATCATCGGAAAACTGCGACAACTGCTGCACTCCGGCATCGAGGCGGTGCAGCATGAAGTTGATGCCCTGCGCCAGTTCGCTCAGCTCCTGCGGCATGTTGACCACCGACAGCCGATGATCCAGATCCTGAGTCGAAACCATCGCCGCCACTTTGCGAAACTCGCGCAGCGGCGCCAGTCCGCGCTGCACCGCGCCCCAGGCTGTGAGGCCGATGAACATCAGCAGCAACGGCAACGCGATCAGCGTCGAGCGCAGATAGGCACTGAGCAGCGCTTGATCATGCGCGTTGTCCATCGACAGCAGCACCGGCACGCTGCTGCCGTCCTTGAGGCGAATCAGCTTCGATGCGGTGAGGAACCGCGCGCCTTCGGCATCGCTGCTGTCGCTGTAGGTCAGTTGATCGGTGGTCCCGCGAACCGCTCTGAGTTCCACCCGTGGGTCGGTGAGTCCCGAGCCGGATTTGAGCAGCGGCGAACGCAGGTTCGAATGGTCATAAATCGTCAGCGTCAGGTTGTCATGGCCCATGACCTGATCGAGCAGAATGTGCGGTTTGCCGCTGACTTCATTGGCGTCGACGTACAGCGACAGGCTGTGCTCCACCTGCGCCATTTTCTTTTGCAGGCTGTCGCGGGACAGGGCATTGAGCTCATGGGTCAAGGCGAAATACGCAAGGATCGCCAGAAACACCACCAACAGCGCGCCGAGAATACTCACCGTCAAACCGAGGCGCATCGACAGGCTGGCGGGCTTCATTCCCGCGCCTCCAGCACGTAGCCGACACCGCGCAGGGTGTGGATCAGTTTGTTGTCGAACGGGTCATCGATTTTCGCCCGCAAACGGCGGATCGAGACTTCGACCACGTTGGTGTCGCAGTCGAAATTCATGTCCCACACCAGCGAGATGATTTGCGTACGGGTCAGCACCTCGCCGGACTGGCGCATCAGCAAGTGCAGCAGGGCAAATTCCTTGGTGGTCAGGTCGATGCGCTGCTCGCCACGAAACGCCCGATGGCGGCCTGGATCGAGTTCCAGATCGGCGACTTTCAACACCTGTGGCACTGGGATGTTTTCACTGCGGCGCATCAAGGTGCGCACCCGCGCCAGCAGTTCGGGAAACTCGAACGGCTTGACCAGATAGTCGTCGGCGCCCAGGTCCAGACCGCGAATCTTGTCCGCCAGCCGCCCGCGCGCGGTGAGCATCATCACCCGTGTGGAGTGGGTGCGGCGCAGTTGTTCCAGCACGCCCCAGCCGTCGAGTTCCGGCAGGTTCACGTCGAGAATGATCAGGTCATAGGCCTGCTGTTGTGCCAGATGCAATCCATCAGCACCGGTGGCGGCGTGGTCAACGATATAACCACTTTCGGTCAAACCCTGATGCAAGTATTCGGCAGCTTTAAGCTCGTCCTCGACGACAAGGATTCGCATGATCTTTCACCACTTTTATTTAAGGGATATTTAATTAAGGTGGCCGGGAAAGTTATCGTTTTTGTAAGGGATCCGGACGCAGTTCAATCACTGAATGACAAGCACGGTAAAGGCTGTAGTGGCTACAGGGTCAATCTCGGAGGCCTTTAAAACGGCCATCCGCGACAGCCTGTCGCAGCCTGGAAGCGCCAGCAGACATGTATTGCATTCAGGCAAGTGCTGTACGGCAGATAACTACCGAGTATTTGTTTCCATGTATTGCAGCAAAGCCTTTTGCACTTCGTATCCTAGAACAAAACAACTTTGCTGAACCGTGGATAACGGATTTGTAATGTTCCAGTCACCTTGTCGATAAGTTCAAAACCCTAACGTGGCGGCATCGAAAAATCCTGAATTAAAGGAAGTCCTCCATTGCCCGGTTTAATCGAACTGACGGCGCGATCACGCCTGAACAAAACCGCCAGCGGCCTCTTGTTGCTGGCGTGCAGCAGCCTGACCAGCGCATCGACCCTGACACTGGATCAGGCGCTGCAAAGTGCCTTCGCCGGCAACCCCGATCTCGCCGCCGCGCAGTGGGAAATCGGCATCGCCGAGGGCGATCGCCAGCAGGCCGGGCTGATCCCCAATCCCGAGGTATCGTGGGAGGCCGAAGACACCCGGCGCAACTCGCGCACCACCACGCTGATGCTCAGTCAGCCGATTGAGCTGGGCGGCAAACGCGCAGCGCGGGTCGATGTTGCCAGCCGCGCGCAGGACGCCGCCGGCATCGAGCTGGAGCGCAAGCGCAATGCCTTGCGCGCCGATGTGATTCAGGCGTTCAGCAGCGCGCAGACTGCGCAGCAACGTCTGCAGCTGTCGCGCCAGTCGCTGCAACTGGCCGAGCACGGTTTGCGTGTGGCCCAAGGGCGCATCGAGGCCGGTAAATCGTCGCCGGTCGAAGGCACGCGGGCACAGGTGCAACTCTCGGAAGTGCGCCTGGAGTTGAGCCGCGCCGAGCGCGATCAGGCCAACGCCTATCAGCAGTTGGCGCAGGTCATGGGCGCGCCGTTGCCGACTTCGACCAACGTGCAAGCCGCCACGCAAAACCTCGCCACGCTGCCGCCGCCCGGCCGTTTACTCGAGCGTTTGAACCAGACCGCCGAGCTGCGTCTGGCGAAACTGCAGATCGATCAACGCGAAGCCTCATTGGGCCTGGAAAAGTCCCAGCGCATTCCCGATCTGACCGTCAGCATCGGCAGCCAGTACAGCGAAACCGAGCGCGAACGGGTCAACGTGGTCGGGCTGTCGATGCCGATTCCGCTGTTCAACCGCAATCAGGGCAACGTGCTCGCCGCCGCACGCCGTAGCGATCAGGCGCGGGACCTGCGCAACGCCACCGAGCTGCGTTTGCGCACCGAAGTCCAGACCAGCCTTGAGCAATGGCAGACCGCCAACGGCGAAGTCAACGCGTTCAATCAGACCATCCTGCCCGCCGCACAAAGCGCAGTGGACAGCGCCACGCGCGGTTTCGAAATGGGCAAGTTCGGTTTCCTCGACGTGCTCGACGCGCAGCGCACCCTGATTGCCGCGCGTGGCCAATACATCCAGGCCGTCAGCGAGGCGACCGACGCCCGCGTGCGTCTCGAACGGATCTTCGGCGACCTCAGCGTCAGCCCTTGAATTTCACTTTTCAGACAACTGCGCGATGGCACGGCGCAGAGGAGTTTCCATGGATAAAAAACTGATGGTGGTCGCGGTCGCGACCTTGGCGTTGGGCATTGGCCTCGGTTCGATGTGGCCGGCCAATTCAAATATCGACGCGCATGCCGATGAGGCCTCCGAACACGCCGATCACGCCGAGGAGGGCGCTGCCGCCGAAGGCGAACATGCCGAAGAAGGCCACATCGAATTGAGCGCCGAGCAGATCGCCGCCGCAGGCATTCAACTGGCCGAGGCGCGGGCGCAAAGCATCAGTCTCGGCCTGTCGTTTCCCGGCGAAGTGCGCTTCGACGAGGACCGCACGGCACACGTCGTGCCGCGCGTGCCGGGGGTGGTCGAGTCGGTGGCGGTCAACCTCGGGCAAGCGGTGAAGAAGGGCCAGTTGCTGGCGGTGATCGCCAGTCAGCAGATCTCCGATCAGCGCAGCGAACAGGCCGCCGCGCAACGTCGCTTGGCGTTGGCGCGCACCACCTACGAACGCGAAAAGAAGTTGTGGCAGGACAAGATCTCCGCCGAGCAGGATTTCCTCCAGGCGAAGCAAGCGCTGGAAGAAGCGGAAATCGCCATGAACAACGCCCGACAGAAAATCAGCGTGCTCAGCGGCAGCGTGGTCGCTACCGGCGGCAATCGCTACGAACTGCGCGCGCCATTCGACGGCGTGGTGGTGGAAAAACACCTGACGCCGGGCGAGGTGGTCGATGAAACCACCGCCGCGTTCACCCTGTCGGACTTGTCCCGCGTGTGGGTGACCTTCGGCGTTTCGCCCAAGGACCTGACCCAGGTGCAGGTGGGCAAACCGGTCACCGTCAGTGCGCCGGAATTGAAAGCTGAAGTGACTGGCAGCGTGGCTTACGTCGGCAGTCTGCTCGGCGAACAGACTCGCACCGCGACCGTGCGCGTGACCCTGGAAAACCCGCAAGGCTCGTGGCGACCGGGGCTGTTCGTCAGCGCGCGGGTCGCCACTGACAGCCGCGAAGCGAAAGTGGCCGTGCCGGAAACCGCGATCCAGACCGTCGAGGACAAACCCACGGTGTTCGTGCGTACCGACGACGGCTTCAAGGCACAGGCGGTGGAACTGGGCAGCCGCGCCGCCGGCCACGTGGAAGTCACCCAAGGGCTGGAACCGGGCGTGCAAGTCGCCAGTGCCGGCAGCTTCGTTCTCAAGTCGGAGCTGGGCAAAGCCTCGGCCGAGCACAGTCATTAATTCTGGAAGGTCCCCATGTTCGAACGCCTGATCCAGTTTGCCATCGAGCAGCGCATCATCGTGCTGCTCGCCGTTCTGCTCATGGCCGGCCTCGGCATCGCCAGTTATCAGAAACTGCCGATTGACGCCGTGCCCGACATCACCAATGTCCAGGTGCAGATCAACACCGGCGCCGCCGGGTTCTCGCCGCTGGAAACCGAGCAGCGCATCACTTTCCCGATTGAAACCGCGATGGCCGGTTTGCCGGCACTGGAGCAGACCCGTTCGCTGTCGCGCTCCGGGCTGTCGCAGGTCACGGTGATCTTCAAGGACGGCACCGAGCTGTTCTTCGCCCGCCAACTGGTCAACGAGCGCCTGCAGATCGCCAGGGAGCAATTGCCCGAAGGCGCGGAAGCGCTGATGGGCCCGATTTCCACTGGCCTCGGCGAGATTTTTCTGTGGACGGTGGAGGCGAAGGAAGGCGCGTTGAAGGACGACGGCACAGCCTACACGCCGACCGATCTGCGGGTGATTCAGGACTGGATCATCAAGCCGCAATTGCGCAACGTACCGGGTGTTGCCGAGATCAACACCATCGGTGGTTTTGCCAAGGAATACCAGATCGCGCCGGATCCGAAACGCCTCGCCGCGTACAAGCTCACCCTCACCGATCTGATCACCGCGCTGGAGCGCAACAACGCCAACGTCGGCGCCGGGTACATCGAGCGCAGCGGCGAGCAGTTGCTGATCCGCGCACCAGGGCAAGTGGCGAGCACCGAGGACATCGCCAACATCGTCATGGCCAACGTCGACGGCACGCCGATCCGGGTCAAGAATGTCGCCACCGTAGAAATCGGCCGTGAATTGCGCAGCGGTGCGGCCACCGAAAACGGTCGTGAAGTGGTGCTCGGCACGGTGTTCATGTTGATCGGCGAGAACAGCCGCACCGTCTCGCAAGCGGTGGCCAGCAAGCTCGAACAGATCAATAAATCCCTGCCGCAAGGCGTGATTGCGGTGCCGGTGTACGACCGCACGCACCTGGTCGACAAAGCCATCGCCACGGTGAAAAAGAACCTGATTGAAGGCGCGATTCTGGTGATCGCGATTCTGTTCCTGTTCCTCGGCAACATTCGCGCTGCGCTGATTACCGCGATGGTGATTCCGCTGTCGATGCTGTTCACCTTCACCGGCATGTTCAGCAACAAGGTCAGCGCCAACCTGATGAGCCTCGGCGCGCTGGACTTCGGCATCATCGTCGATGGCGCGGTGGTGATCGTCGAAAACACCCTGCGCCGCCTGGCTCACGCGCAGCAGCATCACGGCCGTTTGTTGACCCGCGCCGAGCGTTTCAAGGAGGTCTTCGCCGCGGCGAAGGAGGCGCGACGACCGCTGATTTTCGGTCAGTTGATCATCATGGTGGTGTACCTGCCGATCTTCGCCCTGAGCGGCGTCGAAGGGAAAATGTTCCACCCGATGGCGCTCACCGTGGTCATCGCGCTGCTCGGTGCGATGCTGCTGTCGGTGACCTTCGTCCCGGCGGCGATTGCGCTGTTTGTCACCGGCAAGGTCAAGGAAGAAGAGGGCGCGGTCATGCGCGGCGCACGTCGGGTGTATGCGCCGGCGCTGGCCTGGGTCATGGCCCATCGCACGGTTGCGGTGGGCGCGGCGTTGGCGGTGATCGTGCTCAGCGGCGTGCTCACCAGCCGCATGGGCAGCGAGTTTGTGCCGAGCCTAAGTGAAGGGGATTTCGCTCTGCAAGCACTGCGCGTGCCGGGTACCAGCCTGACGCAATCGGTGGACATGCAGCAGCGCCTGGAAACCTTGATCCTGGCCAAAGTGCCGGAGGTTGAACGGGTGTTCGCCCGCACCGGCACGGCGGAAATCGCTTCCGACCCGATGCCGCCGAACATCTCTGACAGCTACGTGATGCTCAAACCGAAGGAGCAATGGCCAGACCCGAACAAGTCCCGCGACACCCTGATGGCCGAGTTGCAACAAGCCGCCGCGACGTTGCCGGGCAGCAACTATGAACTGTCGCAGCCGATCCAGTTGCGCTTCAACGAACTGATTTCCGGCGTGCGCAGCGATGTCGCGGTCAAGGTGTTCGGCGATGACATGGACGTGCTCAACGCCACGGCAGCGAAGATCGCGGCGGCGATGCAGAAGGTCAATGGCGCGTCTGAAGTGAAGGTCGAGCAGACCACCGGGTTGCCGGTGCTGACCATCAACATCGACCGCGACAAGGCGGCGCGTTACGGGCTCAACGTCGGCGATGTGCAGGACACCATCGCCGTGGCCGTCGGCGGGCGACAGGCTGGCACCTTGTATGAGGGCGATCGGCGCTTCGACATGGTGGTGCGCTTGTCCGATGCCATGCGCAAGGACATCGAGGGTTTGTCGGCGCTGCTGATTCCGGTGCCGGCGCTGAGCGGTGCGGCGAACCAGATTGGTTTTATCGCGCTGAAAGACGTCGCCAGCCTCGACCTGGTGCTCGGGCCGAATCAGGTCAGCCGCGAAAACGGCAAGCGTCTGGTGATCGTCAGCGCCAACGTGCGCGGGCGCGATATCGGCTCGTTCGTCAGCGAAGCGGGTGCGGTGATCGAGCGCGAGGTGCAGGTGCCGGCTGGTTACTGGACCCGTTGGGGCGGGCAGTTCGAGCAACTGCAATCGGCGGCCAAGCGCTTGCAGATTGTGGTGCCGGTGGCGCTGCTGCTGGTGTTCGGCTTGTTGTTCATGATGTTCAACAATCTGAAGGACGGCTTGCTGGTGTTCACCGGGATTCCGTTTGCGCTGACCGGCGGGGTGATGGCGCTGTGGCTGCGGGATATTCCGTTGTCGATTTCGGCAGGCGTCGGGTTTATTGCGCTGTCCGGAGTGGCAGTGCTCAACGGGTTGGTGATGATCGCGTTCATTCGCAATTTGCGCGAGGAAGGGCGGTCGCTGGCCGAGGCGATCAATGTCGGTGCGCTCACGCGGTTGCGGCCGGTATTGATGACGGCGCTGGTGGCGTCGTTGGGTTTCATTCCGATGGCGCTGGCAACCGGCACCGGCGCTGAAGTGCAGCGGCCGCTGGCGACGGTGGTGATTGGCGGGATTCTGTCCTCGACCATTCTCACGCTGCTGATCTTGCCCGCGCTGTACCAGATCGCCCATCGCCGGGATGAGGACATCACACCTATCCAATAGAACAACCCCAAACCCTGTGGCGAGGGAGCTTGCTCCCGCTGGACTGCGCAGCAGGCCTTGCTTTTTCAGAATAAGAGCGAGGGCCGCTCCGCGCCCCAGCGGGAGCAAGCTCCCTCGCCACAGTTATTTCTCAGCCCTGAAATTGGTGTTTGGTTGCCGCATTTTCGACATTACGAATCTGTAATTCCCCCGCCACCGTCACGAAAGGTACGCCTTGTTACCTTGATCCCGTCAGTTACTTAAACGAGGAATCAAAAATGAAAATCGTACAAATGGGTGCTTTTGTGGTGGCGTTGGCGATGTCTTCCCTGGTCATGGCTGAAGGTGGCGGCGACCGCACGTTCGATCGGATGATGACCAACAATGATCGTTCCATGGAGCTGTTCGTGGCCAAGGAAAAAGCCGCCGGCAACCCGGTGGTGGTCAATGAAAAAGCCGTCGACAACAGCAATAGCCTGTAAGCGACAGCACTTGATCAAGCCCGTCATCGCGCATCGATGCTGGGCTTTTTTATGCCTGGATGGGAAGGAAATGGATATGAAAATACGCAAGTTGATCGCGTTCGCCAGCGTCATGGCGATGTCTTCTCTGGTCATGGCCGAAGGCGGCGGTGACCGCACTTTCGAGCGTGCCTTCAGCGCCAACGCCAAAGCCATGGAGCAATATGCCGCCGAGCAGGGCAAAGCGCCGCCGGTGGTCAAGGAATACGAATACGGCATGAAGCTGGACGTGGTGAAAATCGTCAGCGTGGTGAAGCCGCAGCCGGCTTGCTCGGTGGTGCCGACGGCCATGACCTACGAGGACTCGCAAGGACAGCTCAACACCCTCAAGTACAGCGTGGCCGGCGTGTGCCGCAACAGCGGTGGCTAAACAGCACCGGATCCCTGTAGGAGCTGCCGCAGGCTGCGATCTTTTGATCTTGGTCTTCAAAGTCAAAAGATCGCAGCCTTCGGCAGCTCCTGCACGGGGCACATTTTCAGTATCACGATCTGTATTTAGATTCGGAATGTTTAAAGGTTGTGTGGGAAAAGCAGAACCTTCCCACAATGTTTTCAGGTTGTCCCTCGGACGTCCGCTCTCTAGCCTGTGTGGGTCGCTGTCAAATCAGCGATCGGGATTGGAACCCCTCGGCTTAACTGAAGCAAATCGCACCGTTCATGACGTATGCTTGTGCACTTTCATGTGTGCACTCCGTTATGGCGGCTGTGCGCGGGAGACTTCGAGTCTGTCGGGTTTTGCTTAGTTGCCCGGGTTCCAACCTGCGTACAGCTGCCACCCTTTCGCGTGGAACCGAAAGGGTCAGCTCCACCGTCAAGCTGAGTAAAACATTATGAAAAAGCCAACACCGAATCCGCCCGAAACAGACACGCCTGCAGACCCCGATCCAACATCCCCCTACGCCGCCATCGAATCCCTGCTGGCCAATGCTTGCGAATCCCTGGCCTCGGCCACGGTGATGCTCGGTGATTTCGCCGCGTTGCTGGAGGGGACGCATCGCAAGACGCTGCTCGGCATCGCGCAGGTGGTCATGCTCGGTGAACTGGCGGTGAACAAAGCGCTGGATAACGTGGAAGTCGCGACGTAGGCGAAGGTCCTTTGACGAGGATCCTTTTCTCGCCAGACCTGAATAAAATGACCGTGTATCTGAAAGCTATACGCGTATATGCATTAGCTACACGGTCGGTATAGAATCGACTCCGAAGTCGCTCTCATGGCTTCGCACCTCAAACGTTAGATCTCACGTTAAGAGCATGGCCTAAACCTCTCCGGGCCACTCAAGGAGTCAGAAAATGAAAAATAAACAAAAGCTGATGTGCTAACGCCATAAGGAGGCTCCAGCTCCAACATCACCTACCCAGATGGGAAACAGAACAATGTCCACAACTGAAAGCGTTGAAAAATCCAAACCCGTTCCAATCAACATGAGAGCGGACGAAAAGAAACGTAATCTGATCGATTTGGCAGCCGCCATGTCTGGTCGTGATCGCACAAGTTTTATCCTGGAAGCTGCCTGCCAAAAAGCTGAAGAGGTGATTCTGGATAAACGACTGTTCCTTCTCGACGACAGCGCATTTGACGCATTCGAACAGGCTATTGAAGCCAATCCGGCTCGAGGTAACGAATGCCTGCACCAACTGCTCGCTCGTCCAAAACGTTGGAGTTGACCGCGCCCGAGAAGCTCAACGACCAACACGAACTCGATGCCTTCGATTCTGGTGAGGTGACCATTGACCAATACCTGCAGAGGAAGGCGCGAAAAGCCCAATCCACCAAACAGGCTGTTGTGTACGTCAGTTGCCTCAAAGGCACGTCGAATGTGATGGCCTACTACACGCTTTCCAGCGGATCAGTCGCCCGCGCCAGCGTCATGCCGAAAAGCCGTCAACGCAACTCGCCCAGTGTCCATCCGGTAACTCTATTGGGGCGTATGGGCGTCACACGGGAGGCTCAGGGCCAGGGCTTCGCGATCGATTTACTGCAAGATGCGATTGAAAGAGCTCTCAACGCGTCTCAGTCGATCGGATCCAGCGCAATAATTGTTCATCCCTTGAATGATCGGCTGTCGAGCTTTTATATCAAGTACGCGGGATTCATTCCGTGCCCCGACATTTCCCCTATAACCCTGATGCTGCCTTTACGCTAAAGCTTGGCTGAATCAGCTACTCGCTAGGTTATTTCGATAGCGGGTTGATTATGTCGCGACCGCAGAGCAAAAAAAGGCGCCCCGAAGGACGCCAAAAAATTCACCTCTGACCAAAGGAGCAAGGAGCTTCTAAAGGTGAATGGTATTGCTCGGGAAACTCAGAGAATCGCCAGCGGGTATTCGACGATCACGCGCACTTCGTCCAGGTCCGACTCGAATGCCGTGGCGCGGGTAGTGGCCTGGCGCAGACGCAGCGACAGGTCTCTCATCGAACCGCTCTGCACCACGTATTTGACTTCCACATCACGCTCCCAGCGTTTCTGGTCGGTCAGCGGATTGCCGTCAGCATCGCGGCGCATGTACACCGCGTTGGCGTTGGAATAGTCGGCGTCGGTGCCGCGCGCGTAACGGGTCATGAACGACAAACCGGGTACGCCGTAAGCGGTCATGTCGAGGTCGTAGCGCACCATCCACGAACGTTCTTTCGGCGAGTTGAAGTCGCTGTACTGGATCGAGTTGTCGAGAAAGATCGAGTCAGACTGGCGCAGGTAATCGAAGTCGTCGTTGCCGTTGTTGCGCTGGTGGGAGAGGGCGACGGAGTGCGCACCGAGTTTCACCCCGACGCGGCCGCTCCAGATGTTGTTGTCGAACTGGCCGAGCAGTTGTTTGCCTTCGTCGACTGCTTTGTAATAGTTCAGCCCCCCGAACAGCGACAGGTCGTCCGCCAGCGGATAGGTCCATGCGGTGCCAGCGTAATACTGGTTCCAGGCGTCCTTGAGGCGGCTGGAGTACAGGCTGAAACTGAGGTTCTTGTTCAGCACATAATCGCCGCCGCCGTAAGCGATCCACGGCGAGTTGACCGGACCGGCGTAGAAGGTCGCGAAGTTTTCGCGCATGTCGCTGGACACCGGTTGGCTCATCGCATGCAGACGGCCGCCCTGGATCGACAGACCTTCGATGCTGGTGTTGGTCGCCGTCACCCCGCGAAAGCTTTCCGGCAGCAGGCGCGAATCACCTGCGGCTACCACCGGGTTGGCCGGGAACACATCACCGACCTTGACCACGGTATCGAAGGCCCGCACTTTGGCGGCGCCACCGACCTTGGTGTACTCATCCCGTGCCTGGCCGTCACGGTTGACCGGCAGCACATCGAACGAACTGCGGCCGCCGTTGCGGCCGTCACCGGTGTCGAGTTTCAAGCCGAGCATGGCAAATGCATCGACACCGACCCCGACGGTGCCTTGGGTGAAACCGGATTCGAACTTGCTGATCACCGCATGCGCCCAGGCTTCGGAATAACCGTTGCCGGTGGGGCTGGACTGGCCGTTGCGATGATCACGATTGAAGTAGAAGTTGCGGTTGAGCACCGTCAGGCTGCTGCCTTCGACAAAGCCCTCAGGCTTGTCTTCTGCAAACACCATGGACGGCCCGGCGCCGACTACCACCGCTAAAGCGGCCATCGACATTTTTGTATTGTTAACCATCAAACACTCCTTGGGTTTGGCAGAACGGGAACGTGCGTCGGCGTGGTCTTATTGTTCGGCGGGGCAGGGCCCGCCGGCATTGGTCGCCGGGTCACATCGTTGCAGGCTGCGGATAACGCCAAGGTGATGGGGGAATTACAATTTCGTCATGTGGTTATATGGATTGAGTGAACGCCACATAAACCTGTGGGAGCGAGCCTGCTCGCGAAAGCGGACTGTCAGGCACTGAAGATGGGGATGTGCCGACGCCTTCGTCGGAACGCCGCCCGGATCAGGCTCGCTCCCACAGTGGGTTGAGTGAGTCTGATAGATCACATGAGAGCCGATGTGGCTTTTTATCGTTCGAAGGTATCCAGCAAACCGTGTGATAGAGAGGCATCAGTTTCGGCGGGAAGTATGAGTTTGCCCTTCGTGTCGCCGATCCGTTTTACACGCGTCTTCTTCAAGGTAATTTTGCCTTGGTGTTCTTCGGCTATCGCATCAAGGCCATCCATCAACTCTGAAAAAATATCCCGCTTCATGGTTCGTGGATTTCCACTTGATAGGTGATCCTCAAATTTAACCGCAATTACCTTCTGCAGAGTGTCAGCCATTGCTCACCACTTTGCAGGCAAATTCCTAGAAAGGGGAGAGCGTTATAAGTCAAAAGATCGCAGCCTTCGGCAGCTCCTACAGACCGCATACCATCCCAATGTAGGAGCTGCCGAAGGCTGCGATCTTTTGATGTTGAATCCCACAAAAACAAAAACGGCACCCGAAGGTGCCGTTTTCATGTGTAGCCAGCCGGATATCAGCCCGCCAGACCCGCCTGCTGAACCAGCGACAGCAATGGCTGCGGGTACACACCGAGGAAGAACGCAACCACGGCGATGGCCAGCAGCATCACGCCGCCTGCCTTCTGTTCCCAGTGCAGCTGGGCGTCGTGGCGGCGCAGGTTCGGTTCGATCAGGTACAGGGTGACCATCACGCGCAGGTAGTAGAACACGCCGATGGCGCTGCCCAGTACCAGGGAACCGACCAGCCACCATTGGTGCGACTCGACACCGGTGGCGATGATGTAGAACTTGCCGATGAAGCCGGCAGTCAGCGGGATACCGGCCAGCGACAGCATCATCACGGTCAGTACCGCGGTCAGATACGGACGGCGCCAGAACAGGCCGCGGTACTCGTACAGTGCGTCGGCGTCACGGCCATTGTACGGCGAGGACATCAGGGTGATCACGCCGAACGCGCCGAGGCTGGTGATCACATAAGTCACCAGATACACGCCGATGGCTTCCACCGCCAGACCCTTGCTCGCCACCAGCGCGATCAGCAGGTAGCCGAAGTGTGCGATGGACGAGTAACCGAGCAGACGCTTGAGGTTGCTTTGGGTCAGGGCCAGCAGGTTACCGAACAGGATCGAGGCGATGGCGATGACGGTCAGTACGTCGCTCAGCACGCCACTGCTCGCGGCAGGGGAGATCTGGAACAGACGCACCATCACCGCGAACACGGCAACCTTCGACGCCGTGGCGAGGAACGCGGCCACCGGCGCCGGAGCACCTTCGTAGACGTCTGGCGTCCACAGGTGGAACGGTACCAGCGACAGCTTGAACGCCAGACCGATCAGCATCATGCCCAGACCCAACTGAGCCAGCGAGCTCGGCAGGTTGGTGGTAGCCAGTGCCTGACCGATACCGTTGAAGCTCAGGGTGCCGGCATCAGCGTAGAGCAGGGCCATACCGAACAACAGGAACGCGGAACCCGCGGCCGACAGCACCATGTACTTGATGCCGGCTTCCAGCGAACGCTTGTTGAAGAAGGCGTAAGCCACCAGACCGTAGACCGGCACCGACAGCAGTTCCAGACCGATGAACAACCCGGCCAGATGCTGCGCGCTGACCAGAACCAGACCACCGGCGGCGGCCATCAGGATCAGCAGGTACAGTTCTTCACGGTTGCCCGGGTAACCCGAGCCGCCATCGCCGAGGTAGGCATGGGCGAGGGTTACACAGGCGAGGGTGGCGACCAGGATCAGCGCCATGTACAGACAGGCGAAGGTGTCGACTTGCAGCAATGGCGTCACGGCCAGAGGCGCGACTTTCAGGGCTGGCAGGATCGACAGCAAGGCCAGATTCAGACCGGCGACCGAAATCAGGAAGGTCTGCGAGTGGTTGCGGCGCCAGGCGATTGCCAGCATCACCACGATAATGGTGAGGCTGGTGATCAACAGTGGCGCAAGCGCAATAAAGTGTTGAATCGTGAATTCCATAGCGCTCTTACCGGGCCGAAGCGAGTTGAGTGAAGGCGGTGCCGAGCCACTGCTGCACGCCATGCATCGTGGCGGCGGAAGTGTCGAGGAACGGTTGCGGGTAGACGCCGAGGTAAATCAGCAGCGCCGCAAGGCCCAGCACCATGGTCAGTTCGCGACCGTCCATGCCGTGCAGGATCGAATCCGATTTCGACGGACCGAAGTAGGCACGGTGGATCATGATCAGCGAGTAGACCGAACCGAACACCAGACCGGAGGTGGCAATCGCAGTGATCCATGGCGCACTGGCGAACGTACCGATCAGGATCAGGAACTCGCCGACGAAGTTACCGGTACCCGGCAGACCCAGAGAGGCGGCGGCAAAGAACAGGCTGATCGCCGGCAGGTACGCGATACGCGACCACAGACCGCCCATCTCACGCATGTCACGAGTGTGCAGACGCTCGTACAGTTGACCGCTGAGGATAAACAGTGCTGCCGCCGACAGACCGTGCGCCAGCATCTGGATCACTGCACCTTGCAGCGCCAGTTGGCTGCCGGAGTAGATGCCGATCAGCACGAAGCCCATGTGGGAAACGGACGAGAAGGCGATCAGACGCTTGATGTCGGTTTGCGCGAAAGCGAGGAACGCACCGTAGAAGATCCCGATCAGACCGAGGGTCATGGCGATCGGCGCGAACTCGGCCGAGGCATTCGGGAACAGCGGCAGGGCGAAACGCAGCAGGCCGTAGGCCGCGGTTTTCAGCAGGATACCGGCGAGGTCGACGGAACCGGCAGTCGGCGCCTGGGCGTGCGCGTCAGGCAGCCAAGAGTGGAACGGTACGACTGGCAGCTTGACCGCGAAGGCGATGAAGAAGCCGAGCATCAGGATGTACTCGGTGGTCATCGACATCTTGGTCTTCAACAGGTCGGCGTAGTTGAAGGTAATCACGCCGGTGTTGTTGAAGTTGACCAGCACCAGACCGAGGATCGCCACCAGCATGATCAGGCCGGAAGCCTGAGTGAAGATGAAGAACTTGGTCGCCGCGTAGATCCGGGTTTTCTTGCCGTCCGAAGAACTGTGACCCCAGAGCGCGATGAGGAAGTACATCGGCACCAGCATCATTTCCCAGAAGAAGAAGAACATGAACAGGTCGAGGGCGAGGAACACGCCGACAACGCCGCCCAGGATCCACATCAGGTTCAGGTGGAAGAAGCCAACGTGACGTTGAATCTCTTTCCACGAGCAGAGTACCGAGAGGATACCCAGCAGACCGGTCAGCAGGATCATCAACAGCGACAGGCCGTCGAGGGCCAGGTGCACGTTGATGCCGAAGCGCTGGATCCAGACGTGCTTGAACTCAAGCGCCCAGGTCGGATCGGCGCCAGGCGCCGGTGCAAATGAGTAGTCACCGTGGGCCCACAGCCAGAGGCCGAGGGCGAGTTCCAGGGTCATGGTCAACAGCGCAATCCAGCGGGGGAGGGTAGCGCCGAAGCGCTCACCCATCCAGCACAGCAGGCCGCCGATGAAGGGGATCAGGATTAGCCAAGGCAGAATCATGACGGGCTCGTTTCCTTTCGCAAATTCGCAAGGTTCATATCAGACCGCTACCAGCACGATGGCGCCGATCACCAGCACGGCACCAGCAGCCATCGAGGCGGCATACCAACGCAGTTGACCGGTCTCGGTGCGGCTCAGGGCGGTGTGACCGCCTTTGGCCATACGCGGGATCAGACCGATAGTCTGGTCGAGCGGGTCTCTGCGCAGTACATGGCTGATCGCAAGGTACGGCTTGACGAACAGTTTGTCGTAGATCCAGTCGAAGCCCCAGGCAGCGAACCACCAGGCCGAAAGGAAACGGCCGAGGCCGCTGTTGGCGATCGCGGTCACGAAGCGACGCTTGCCGAGGAACAGCAGGGCCGCCAGCAGGATACCGGCCAGAGCGATGGCGCCCGAGGCGATTTCCAGACTGTGCTTGGCTTCGCCACCGGCATGGCCAACGCTCTCAGGCAGTACGCCGTGCAGCGGTGGAACGATCATCGCGCCGACGAACGTCGACAGTACGATCAGCACCGACAGTGGCAGCCAGTGCGAGATGCCATGGCCGGCGTGGGCTTCGGTCTTGGCTTCACCGTGGAACGTGATGAAGATCAGGCGGAAGGTGTACAGCGACGTCATGAACGCGCCGACCAGACCGGCGTAAAGCAGACCGTGGTTGCCGCTGGCGAACGCTTCCCAAAGGATTTCGTCCTTGGAGTAGAAGCCTGCGGTGACCAGTGGCAGGGCGGCCAGTGCAGCACCACCGACGATGAAGCTGGCGTAGGCCAGTGGCAGTTTTTTCCACAGACCGCCCATCTTGAAGATGTTCTGCTCGTGGTGGCAGGCAACGATCACCGCACCGGAAGCAAGGAACAGCAGGGCCTTGAAGAAGGCGTGAGTCATCAGGTGGAAAATCGCGCCATCCCAGGCACCCACGCCCAGCGCCAGGAACATGTAGCCGATCTGGCTCATGGTCGAGTAGGCGAGGATACGTTTGATGTCGGTCTGTACCAGTGCGGCGAAACCTGCGAGAACCAGCGTCACACCACCGACGATGCCGACAAGGTGCAGGATTTCCGGCGCCAGGGTGAACAGGCCGTGGGTACGGGCGATCAGGTAGACACCCGCCGTCACCATGGTCGCAGCGTGGATCAGTGCCGACACCGGGGTCGGACCGGCCATCGCGTCCGCGAGCCAGGTTTGCAGTGGCAGTTGCGCCGATTTACCGACCGCACCACCCAGCAGCATCAGGGTCGCCAGGGTGATCCAGAAGTCGCCGGCCTGGAATTTCTGCGGTGCCAGCACCAGCAGTTCCTGGATGTTCAGCGTGCCCACTTGCTGGAACAGGATGAACAGGCCGATGGCCATGAACACGTCGCCGATCCGGGTCACGATGAAGGCCTTGAGTGCGGCGTTACCGTTGTTGCGGTTGCTGTAGTAGAAACCGATCAACAGGTACGAGCACAGGCCCACGCCTTCCCAGCCGAAGTACAGGAACAGCAGGTTATCGCCGAGGACCAGGAACAGCATGCTGGCGATAAACAGGTTGGTGTACGAGAAGAAGCGCGAGTAACCCGCTTCGCCGCGCATGTACCAGGACGCGAACAGGTGGATCAGGAAACCCACGCCCACCACCACGCCGAGCATGGTGATCGACAGGCCGTCGATGTAGAGGGCGAAGTCAGGCTTGAAGCCTTCGACCGCCATCCACTTCCACAGCACCAGGGTGTAGTGACCGCCCTCGGGAGGCGCGACGTTGAATTGCCAGATGACGTAGGCGGCGACGATCGCCGACAAGCCGATGGAACCCACGCCGATCAGCGCCGAGAGGTTTTCCGACCAGCGTCCACGGGAGAACGACAGCAGCAGGAAACCGATCAGAGGGAATACAAAAGTCAGAAAGATTAGGTTCATCCGCGCATCTCACTGGCAGCGTCGATATCGAGCGTGTGGAAGCGGCGATACAGTTGCAGCAGTATCGCCAGGCCAATACTGGCCTCGGCGGCTGCCAGGCTGATCACCAGGATGAACATGATCTGTCCATCCGGTTGCGCCCAGCGGGCGCCGGCAACGATGAAGGCCAGGGCAGTGGCGTTCATCATCACTTCCAGACTCATCAACACGAACAAAATGTTGCGGCGGACCATCAGGCCGACCAGACCAAGGCAGAACAGGATGCCGGCAACGGCCAATCCATGCTCGAGAGGGATAGCAGGCATGTCTTACTCCTTCGCCTCGTTACGGCCCAAATGGAACGCCGTGACGGCTGCGGCGAGCAGCAGCATCGAGGCGAGTTCGACCACCAGCAGATACGGGCCGAACAGGCTGACGCCCACGGCTTTTGCATCGACGGTGGTGTGGCCGATGGCCTGACCGCTCTGGTGAGCGAACAGCACATACAGCAGTTCGGCCAGCAGCAGGGCGGCGAGAATCACCGGTCCTGCCCAGATGCCGGGCTTGAGCCAGCTGCGTTCCTGCTGAACCGAGGCGGGACCCAGGTTCAGCATCATCACCACGAACACGAACAGCACCATGATGGCGCCGGCGTAGGCGATCACTTCCAGCACGCCGGCGAACGGTGCGCCGAGTGCAAAGAAGGTCATGGCCACGGCGATCAACGAGATGATCAGGTAGAGCAGGGCGTGCACAGGGTTGGTGTTGGTGACCACACGTAGCGTGGACACAACCGCGATACCCGATGCGAAATAGAAAGCGAATTCCATCGTTCTTCCTTAAGGCAGCAAGCTCTTCACGTTGATCGGTTCGGCTTCGTTCTGCGCGGAGCCTTTCGGCTTGCCAGCGATTGCCATACCTGCAACACGATAGAAGTTGTAATCAGGGTTTTTGCCGGGGCCGGAGATCAAAAGATCTTCTTTCTCGTACACCAGGTCCTGACGTTTGAACTCGGCCATCTCGAAATCCGGGGTCAACTGGATTGCGGTGGTCGGACAGGCTTCCTCGCAGAGACCGCAGAAAATGCAGCGCGAGAAGTTGATACGGAAGAAGTCCGGGTACCAGCGACCGTCTTCGGTTTCAGCTTTCTGCAGCGAGATGCAACCTACCGGGCAAGCCACGGCGCACAGGTTGCAGGCTACGCAACGTTCTTCGCCATCGGGGTCACGGGTCAGGACGATGCGACCACGGTAGCGTGGTGGCAGGTAGACCGGCTCTTCCGGGTATTGCAGGGTGTCGCGCTTGCGAAAGCCATGGCCGAAGACCATGACCAGGCTGCGCAATTGGGTACCGGTACCCTTAACGATGTCGCCAATATATTTGAACATGGGTCAAATCCTCACTGAACCGCAACCGCAGGTGTGTTCCACAACACAACCGCAGCGGTTATCAGCAAATTGATCAGGGTCAGTGGCAGGCAGAATTTCCAGCTGAAATCCATCACCTGGTCATAACGCGGACGCGGGATGGATGCGCGCAGCAGGATGAACAGCATGATGAAGAACGCGGTCTTCAGTGCGAACCAGACGAAGGACAGTTGCGGCAGGATGCCGAACGGACCGTGCCAGCCACCGAAGAACAGGGTGACCAGCAGCGCCGAGATCAGGATGATGCCGATGTATTCACCGACGAAGAACATGCCCCATTTCATACCGGCGTATTCAATGTGGTAACCGTCGGCCAGTTCCTGTTCCGCTTCCGGCTGGTCGAACGGGTGACGGTGAGTCACGGCGACGCCAGCGATGAAGAAGGTACAGAAGCCGAAGAACTGCGGAATGATGAACCACAGGTTCTGCGCCTGGTACTCGACGATGTCGCGCATGTTGAACGAGCCGACCTGCACCACGATGCCCATCAGGGCCAGGCCCATGAACACTTCGTAGGACACGGTCTGCGCCGAGGCACGCAAGCTGCCGAGCAGGGCGAACTTGTTGTTGCTCGACCAGCCGGCGAACAGCACCGCGTAGACCGACAGACCGGCCATGGCGAAGAAGAACAGCAGGCCGATGTTCAGATCCGCCACGCCCCAGGTCGGGGTGATCGGGATGATCGCGAAAGCGATCAGCAGGGCGGACATGGCCACCACCGGTGCCAGGGTGAAGATCACCTTGTCGGCAAACGGCGGGGTCCAGTCTTCCTTGAAGAACATCTTCAGCATGTCGGCGGCGATCTGGAACATGCCGAACGGGCCAACGCGGTTCGGACCGTAACGGTCCTGCCACCAGCCCAGCAGGCGACGTTCGACAAAGCTGAGCAACGCGCCCGCGACCACAACGGCCAGCAGAATCACGATGGCTTTGATGACCGTCAGGATCACATCGATCACTTCAGGGGTGAACCAGGTCATTGCGCTGCCTCCTGCAGACCGTCGACGGACAGGCCGGCGAATGCCGGTGGAATGCCGGCGATGCCCGCAGGCAAGGCCACCAGACCAGCGCCCAGCTCTTCATTGATGCGCAGCGGCAGACGCAGGGTCTGGCCGGCCACGTTCAGGCTCAGCAGAGCACCATCGTTGACACCCAGGCGATCCGCTTCGGATTTGGCCAGCGCCACGTACGGAGCCGGGATGCGTTCCTGTACCGGTGCGGCTTTCGACGAGTTTTCGTCGCTGCCGAACAGGTGGTAGAACGGCACGGCCTGCCAGGTGCCCGGCGCCGGGTTGAATGCGCGCGGAGCAGCGGCGAACCAGTTCAGCGAATCACCGGTGCTTTCGATCAGGCGGGTGCCCGGGTCGCCAGCACGCAGGTGACCACCGACTTCGTCCTGGAACTTGTTCCAGGCTTGCGGCGAGTTCCAGCCCGGCGACCAGGCGAATGGCACCTGCTGACGCGGTTCGGCCGAGCCCGAGTAACCTTCCATGGAGAAGGCGAACGCGGTGTCTTTGTCTTGCGGGGTGCGCGGTTCGTGAACGCTGATGTCGGCGCGCATCGCGGTGCGACCGGAATAACGCAGCGGCTCACGCGCCAGTTTCAGACCCTTGATGCGGAACGCGGCGGATGGAGCCGCGTCGACGATACGCGCCAGTTGCTCGGTGCTCGACGCCACGGCAGCGGTGACGTGGTCGAGTTGCGTCCAGTCGATCGGCTGGTTCAGCAGGGTCGAGCGCAGGGCGTGCAGCCAGCGCCAGCCTTCGTGAACCAGGATGCTCGCATCCATGTATTGCGGATCGAAAACCTGGAAGAAGCGCTGGGCGCGACCTTCCTGGCTGACCAGCGTACCGTCGCCTTCCGCGAAGCTCGCGGCTGGCAGAACCAGTTGCGCGCGGTCGGTGGTGGCGGTCTTCTGGTGGTCGGCAACGATCACCACTTTCGCAGCGCTCAGCGCGGCATCGACCTTGGCTTTCGAGGTGCGGGTGTACAGATCGTTTTCCAGCACGACGATGGCGTCGGCCTTGCCATCGATCACGGCTTGCAGCGCCGCGTCGACCGATTCGCCACCGAGCATGGCCAGGCCGAGGCTGTTGGCTTCCGGCACGATCAGGCTGATCGAACCGTTCTTCTCGCGCAGCTTCAGGGCTTTGGCGATGTTCGCCGCGGCTTCGATCAAGGCTTTGGAACCCAGCGAAGTACCGGCGATGATCAGTGGGCGCTTGGCCGCGAGCAGGGCGTCGGCAATGCGCTTGGCCAGTTCCAGTGCTTCGGCGTCCAGACCTTCAACGGCCGGGGCGCTGGCGTCCAGTGCGTGGGCCACGGCGAAACCGAGGCGTGCCAGATCATCCGGAGCGGCGTGAACGCATTCTTCAGCAATGTCGTCGAGCTTGGTTTCGGCCAGGCTGGCAATGAACAGCGGGTTCAGTTCGTGCTGACCGATGTTCTTCACCGCAGCGTCGAGCCACGGCTGCACGCGCATGGCTTCGGCCATGTCTTCGGCCTTGCCCTTGACCGACTGACGCAAGGCCAGCGCCATACGAGCGGCGGTCTGGGTCAGGTCTTCACCAAGGACGAACACAGCGTCGTGGTCTTCGATGTCGCGCATGTTCGGCACGGGCAGCGGGCTGTCTTTGAGCACTTGCAGGACCAGGCGGATGCGTTCCAGTTCGGAAGCTTCGATACCGGAGTAGAAGTGCTCGGCGCCGACCAGCTCGCGCAGCGCGTAGTTGCTTTCGAGGCTGGCACGCGGCGAACCGATACCGACGATGTTGCGCCCGCGCAGCAGGTCAGCGGCTTTATCCAGCGCAGCGTCGACGCTCAGCTTGGTGCCGTCGGCCAGCAGCGGCTGACGTGGACGATCAGTGCGGTTGACGTAGCCATAACCGAAACGGCCACGGTCGCACAGGAAGTACTGGTTCACCGAACCGTTGAAACGGTTTTCGATGCGACGCAGTTCGCCGTAACGCTCGCCCGGGGAGATGTTGCAACCGCTGGAGCAGCCGTGGCAGATGCTCGGCGAGAACTGCATGTCCCATTTACGGTTGTAGCGCTCGGAGTGCGTCTTGTCGGTGAACACACCGGTCGGGCAGACCTCGGTGAGGTTGCCGGAGAACTCGCTTTCGAGGGTGCCGTCTTCAACGCGACCGAAGTACACGTTGTCGTGGGCGCCGAATACACCGAGGTCGGTGCCGCCGGCGTAGTCCTTGTAGAAACGCACGCAGCGGTAGCAGGCGATGCAGCGGTTCATTTCGTGGGAAATGAACGGGCCCAGTTGCTGGTTCTGGTGGGTGCGTTTGGTGAAGCGATAACGGCGCTCGTTGTGGCCGGTCATCACCGTCATGTCTTGCAGGTGGCAGTGACCGCCTTCTTCGCACACAGGGCAGTCGTGCGGGTGGTTGGTCATCAGCCATTCGACAACACTGGCGCGGAACGCCTTGGATTCTTCATCGTCGATGGAGATCCAGGTGTTGTCGGTGGCAGGCGTCATGCAGGACATGACGATGCGACCACGGGTGTCGTTCTCGTCGGTGTACTGCTTGACTGCGCACTGGCGGCAGGCCCCGACGCTACCAAGCGCGGGGTGCCAGCAGAAATAAGGGATGTCGAGGCCCAGCGACAGACATGCCTGTAACAGGTTGTCTGCCCCGTCGACTTCGAGCGCTTTGCCGTCTACGTGGATAGTGGCCATGGTTCAAAGGTCTTCGTTGGCCCGGTGTCAGCGGGCGTGGCTAATGGAATCTTGTTATCCGTCCGAATCCAGTCAGCCCCGAAAGGCGTCATCGGACGAAAGGCGAAGGGCACGGACCCTTCGCCTTTTTAAGCGTTTACGCGCCGATTACGATCGGCCTTGCCAGAGGCGGGACGGCGGCGCTTGCAGGCGCAATACCGGCTTCGAACTCTGGACGGAAGTATTTGATGGCACTGCCCAGCGGCTCCACGGCACCCGGTGCGTGAGCACAGAAGGTCTT
This sequence comes from Pseudomonas sp. W15Feb9B, assembly GCF_000828175.1. Lineage (NCBI taxonomy): Bacteria > Pseudomonadati > Pseudomonadota > Gammaproteobacteria > Pseudomonadales > Pseudomonadaceae > Pseudomonas > Pseudomonas sp. W15Feb9B. The sequence continues at coordinate 23,361 of NZ_JTKF01000043.1, forward strand.
GCCTGGGCCGAGGAAACCGACCAGACCCAGCAGGGTCTCGATGTCGCCCGGCTGACCACGGCCTTCTTCGATGGCCATCAAGAGCTTGACGCTCCATGGCAAGCCATCACGGCACGGGGTGCAGAAGCCGCAGGATTCGCGGGCGAAGAACTGCTCCATGTTGCGCAGCAGGGAAACCATGTTGACGCTGTCGTCCACCGCCATCGCCAGGCCGGTACCCATCCGGGTGCCCACTTTGGCGATGCCGCCGGCGTACATTTGTGCGTCGAGGTGTTCTGGCAACAGGAAACCGGTACCGGCGCCACCTGGCTGCCAGGCCTTGAGCTTGTAACCGTCGCGCATGCCGCCGGCGTAGTCTTCGAACAGCTCGCGGCCGGTAACGCCGAACGGCAGTTCCCACAGGCCAGGGTTCTTGACCTTGCCGGAGAAGCCCATGAGCTTGGTGCCCATGTCTTCGCTGCCTTCGCGGGCCAACGATTTGTACCAGTCAACGCCGTCGGCAATGATCGCCGGCACGTTGCACAGGGTTTCCACGTTGTTCACGCAGGTCGGCTTGCCCCACACGCCGACGGCGGCAGGGAAGGGCGGCTTGGAGCGCGGGTTGGCGCGGCGGCCTTCGAGGGAGTTGATCAGTGCGGTTTCTTCACCGCAGATATAACGCCCGGCGCCGGTGTGGACGAACAGTTCGAAATCGAAGCCGCTGCCCAGAATGTTCTTGCCCAGCAGGCCTGCAGCCTTGGCTTCTTCCACAGCACGGTTGAGGTGCTTGGCGGCGGTGGTGTACTCGCCACGCAGGAAGATGTAGCCACGGTAGGTTTTCAGTGCGCGGGCACTGATCAGCATGCCTTCGATCAGCAGATGGGGCAGTTGCTCCATCAGCATGCGGTCTTTCCAGGTGTTCGGCTCCATCTCGTCCGCGTTGCACAGCAGGTAGCGGATGTTGATGGATTCGTCCTTGGGCATCAGGCCCCACTTCACGCCAGTGGGGAAGCCTGCACCGCCGCGACCTTTGAGGCCGGCGTCTTTCACGGTCTGGACGATGTCGTCCTGGGCCATGTCGGCGAAGGCTTTGCGCGCAGCGGCGTAGCCGTTCTTGGCCTGGTATTCGTCGAGCCATACGGCTTCGCCGTCGTCACGCAGACGCCAGGTCAGCGGGTGAGTCTCGGCCGAACGCTTGATGCGGTTGGCAGGACCAAAAGATGTCAGGGTCATACGTAGCCCTCGAGCAGTTTGGCCACGCCGGCAGGCTGCACGTCGCCAAAGGTGTCGTCGTCGATCATCAGCGCCGGTGCCTTGTCGCAGTTGCCGAGGCAGCAGACCGGCAGCAGGGTGAAACGACCGTCGGCGGTGGTCTGACCCAGGCCGATGCCCAGATTGTTCTGGATCTCGCTGACCACCGACTCGTGGCCGCCGATGTAGCAGACCATGCTGTCGCAGACGCGGATGATGTGGCGGCCGACCGGCTGACGGAAGATCTGGCTGTAGAACGTCGCCACGCCTTCAACGTCGCTGGCCGGGATGCCGAGGATCTCGCCGATCGCGTACAGGGCGCCATCCGGCACCCAGCCGCGTTCTTTCTGAACGATCTTCAGGGCTTCGATCGACGCCGCGCGCGGGTCTTCGTAGTGATGCAGCTCGTGCTCGATGGCCGAGCGCTCGGTTTCACTCAAGGTGAAACGGTCTGTCTGGATAAGCGTGCTGTTCATGCTTAGCGGTCCACGTCGGCCATAACGAAGTCGATACTACCCAGGTACGCAATCAAGTCCGCGACCATGCTGCCTTTGATCACCGAAGGGATCTGTTGCAGATGCGCGAAGCTCGGAGTACGGATCCGGGTACGGTAGCTCATGGTGCCGCCGTCGCTCGTCAGGTAATAACTGTTGATGCCCTTGGTCGCTTCGATCATCTGGAAGGATTCGTTGGCCGGCATGACCGGGCCCCACGAAACCTGCAGGAAGTGCGTGATCAGGGTTTCGATGTGCTGCAGCGTGCGCTCTTTCGGCGGCGGCGTGGTCAGCGGGTGATCCGCCTTGTACGGGCCTTCCGGCATGTTGCGCAGGCACTGATCGATGATCTTGACGCTCTGACGCATCTCTTCGACGCGAACCATGCAGCGGTCGTAGGCATCGCCGTTGGCAGCCAGCGGCACTTCGAACTCGAAGTTCTCGTAGCCGGAGTATGGACGTGCTTTACGCAGGTCGAAGTCGCAACCGGTGGAACGCAGGCCGGCACCGGTGACGCCCCATTCCAGCGCCTCTTTGGTGTTGTACTGGGCAACGCCGATGGTACGACCCTTGAGAATGCTGTTCTGCAGGGCGGCCTTGGTGTATTCGTCGAGGCGCTTTGGCAGCCATTCAACGAAGTCTTTCACCAGTTTTTCCCAGCCGCGTGGCAGGTCGTGGGCGACGCCGCCGATGCGGTACCAGGCCGGGTGCAGACGGAAACCGGTGATGGCTTCGATCACCGTGTACGCCTTCTGGCGGTCGGTGAAGGTGAAGAACACCGGAGTCATCGCGCCGACGTCCTGGATGTAGGTACCGAGGAACAGCAGGTGGCTGGTGATCCGGAAGAACTCGGCCATCATGATGCGGATGACGTCGACCTTCTCTGGCACCTTGATGCCGGCCAGCTTCTCGACCGAGAGCACGTACGGCAGGTTGTTCATCACGCCGCCGAGGTAGTCGATACGGTCGGTGTACGGGATGAAACTGTGCCAGGACTGACGCTCGGCCATCTTCTCGGCGCCACGGTGGTGGTAACCGATGTCCGGCACGCAGTCGACGATCTCTTCACCGTCCAGCTGCAGAATGATGCGGAACGCACCGTGCGCCGAAGGGTGGTTCGGACCCAGGTTGAGGAACATGTAGTCCTCGTTGGCCCCGGAACGCTTCATGCCCCAGTCTTCAGGACGGAAGCGCGCGGCTTCTTCCTCAAGCTGTTGCTTGGCGAGGTTGAGGCTGAACGGATCGAATTCGGTGGCGCGCGCCGGGAAGTCCTTGCGCAGCGGGTGACCTTCCCAGGTCGGCGGCATCATGATGCGCGACAGGTGCGGGTGGCCTTTGAAGTCGATGCCGTACATGTCCCAGACTTCACGTTCGTACCAGTTGGCGTTCGGCCAGATGCTGGTGACGGTCGGCAAGCTCAGGTCGCTTTCGGACAAGGCGACTTTGATCATCACGTCACTATTACGCTCAAGCGACATGAGGTGATAGAACACGGTGAAGTCGGCGCCCGATGGCAGCCCTTGACGCTTGGTGCGCAGACGCTCGTCCACGCCGTGCAGGTCATAGAGCATGACGTACGGCTTGGGCAGGTTGCGCAGGAAGGTCAGGACTTCGACGAGTCTGGCGCGCGCCACCCACAGCACCGGCATGCCGGTGCGGGTCGACTGAGCGGTGAACGCTTCGGCGCCAAAACGATTGTTCAATTCGACGACCACATCCTGGTCGTCTGCCTTATAAGGCGGGATGTACAGAGCGCTGCCTGTAGTCATGGTTATTTTTTCGCTTTCGGTCAACGTAAAGAATGAAGCCAGCTTCTCGTTTCTTTGAAACAGACTGGATCAGACTTCGTCAGGGCTGCGCAGGTTGGTGACTGCGATTCGCTGTTCGCGGCGCTGTTCCTTTTGCGAAGGCATGTCGGCGCGATAAACGCCTTGGTCGCCAACGACCCAGGAAAGCGGACGACGCTCCTGTCCAATCGATTCCTGCAACAGCATCAAGCCTTGAAGGAATGCTTCTGGACGAGGCGGGCAGCCAGGTACGTAGACGTCCACGGGCAGGAACTTGTCCACCCCTTGAACCACGGAGTAGATGTCGTACATGCCACCGGAGTTGGCGCACGAACCCATGGAGATCACCCACTTCGGTTCGAGCATCTGCTCGTAGAGACGCTGAATGATCGGCGCCATCTTGATGAAGCAGGTACCGGCGATAACCATGAAGTCGGCCTGACGCGGTGATGCCCGGATAACTTCGGCGCCAAAGCGCGCGATGTCGTGGGGCGCCGTGAAGGCGGTGGTCATTTCCACGTAGCAGCACGAAAGTCCGAAGTTGTACGGCCACAGGGAGTTTTTACGCCCCCAGTTGACCGCGCCACTCAGCACGTCTTCGAGCTTGCCCATGAAAATGTTTTTGTGGACTTGATCCTCTAACGGATCGGAAACGGTTTCCCGTTCGCCGATCGGATACTGCTCGTTAGGAGCATCGGGGTCGATTCTGGTGAGATTGTATTGCATTGCCAAAGCCTCATTGTTTCAGCTTCGCCTGCCGCTTGCGACGAGCTTCCGGAGCCCAGTCAAGGGCGCCCACTCGGAACAGGTAGACAAGACCTGCCAACAGAATTGCTATGAAAACGAGAGCTTCGACGAATCCGGTCCAGCCGCTTTCGCGGACGGACACAGACCATGCAAAGAGAAAGAGGGCTTCGATATCGAAGATCACGAACAGCATCGCGACCAGATAGAATTTGGCTGAGAGCCGCAAGCGGGCGCCACCTGTAGGTAGCATGCCGGACTCGAACGGTTCGTTTTTGCTGCGGCCCCAGGCTTTTGACCCGAGGAGGCTGGAGACGCCAAGCATGAAGGCACACAGGCCGACGACACCCAGAAGGAAAATGGCAAAGCCCCAGTTGTGGGCCATGAGTCCTGTCGCTTCGGGCATGCTGGTAATCCTTAACAGAGAGCAAAGGTCTCTGAGCTTGATAAAGAAATAGGCAGTGACGATATGTCGCAGCAATCAATCGCGCTGATTTTATGGCTAAACACCCGGCAAGTAAAATTCCTATAGCGAAATTATTTATTGGAATAAGGACATAGCTTACCTCCGATGCCCTGCAGGCCATGCGTTGCGGGCATTAGCCGGGATTCTGCCAATTATGTTTTGTAGGAAATGTAACGAACATAGTTGTCGCTAAATGATAATTAATATCGTTTGGAGTGGTTTTGTAACTGTTTAGCGGTGCAGTAAACAGAAAGTTGTCTTATATGCCTGTTACTGCAAGTAGCGGTGGCGAGCGTTTTAGCTGATTTTTGTGACGTCTATACCGCTCTGGGTCAATGTTTTGTCTCGCGGGCTGAAGATGAAACCTGTGGGAGCGAGCCTGCTCGCGAGTGCGGTGGGTCAGTCGCCGCATGTGCAGGCTGACAGTACGCTTTCGCGAGCAGGCTCGCTCCCACAAGGGTCGTTGCAGGATCTACCCTTTGTAGGAGCTGCCGCAGGCTGCGATCTTTTGACTTTGCTTTTAAAGACAAGATCAAAAGATCGCAGCCTGCGGCAGCTCCTACAGGGCGGGCGGTGGAATTCTGCGGGCAAAAAAACGCCCCGAACCAGTCGGGGCGTCAGTCTTGCGGCTTTGCGGTTAGCTCTTTATACGATCCGCAAAGGCCGTTTGCTCAGCGAAGTCGAATCAGTGGAACTGTTCTTCTTCGGTCGAACCGGTCAGCGCGGTGACCGAGGACGTGCCGCCCTGGATTACGGTGGTCATGTCGTCGAAGTAGCCGGTGCCCACTTCCTGCTGGTGAGCCACGAAGGTGTAACCCTTGGCGGCGTCAGCGAATTCCTGCTCCTGCAGCTTCACGTAGGCAGTCATGTCGTTGCGGGCGTAGTCGTGCGCCAGGTTGAACATGCTGTGCCACATGTTGTGAATGCCGGCCAGAGTGATGAACTGGTGCTTGTAGCCCATGGCGGACAGTTCGCGCTGGAACTTGGCGATGGTCGCGTCGTCCAGGTTTTTCTTCCAGTTGAAGGAAGGCGAGCAGTTGTACGACAGGATCTGGTCCGGGTATTCCTTTTTGATCGCTTCGGCGAAGCGACGGGCTTCTTCCAGGTCCGGCTTGGCGGTTTCGCACCAGATCAGGTCGGCGTACGGTGCGTAGGCCAGGCCACGGGCGATTGCCTGGTCCAGACCGGCGCGAACCTTGTAGAAACCTTCCTGGGTACGGGTGCCAGTCACGAACGGCTGGTCGTACGGGTCGCAGTCGGAAGTCAGCAGGTCGGCAGCGTTGGCGTCGGTACGGGCCAGGATGATGGTCGGTACACCGGCAACGTCGGCAGCCAGACGAGCAGCGGTCAGCTTCTGTACGGCTTCCTGGGTTGGAACCAGCACCTTGCCGCCCATGTGGCCGCATTTTTTCACGGAAGCCAGCTGGTCTTCGAAGTGAACGCCGGCGGCGCCTGCTTCGATCATGCTCTTCATCAGCTCGTAGGCGTTCAGTACGCCGCCGAAACCGGCTTCAGCGTCAGCCACGATTGGCGCGAAGTAGTCGATGTAGCCTTCATCACCCGGGTTCTTGCCGGCTTTCCACTGGATCTGGTCGGCACGACGGAACGAGTTGTTGATGCGCTTGACCACGGTCGGCACCGAGTCCACCGGGTACAGCGACTGGTCCGGGTACATCGATTCTGCGGAGTTGTTGTCTGCAGCCACCTGCCAGCCCGACAGGTAGATCGCCTGGATACCGGCCTTGACCTGCTGAACAGCCTGGCCGCCGGTGAGAGCGCCCATGCAGTTGACGAAATCTTTCTCTGGGCGGAAGGACGGCTTGGCACCCTGGGTCACCAGGTTCCACAGCTTCTCGGCGCCCATTTTTGCAAAGGTGTGCTCAGGTTGAACCGAGCCACGCAGACGGACGACGTCAGCAGCGGAGTAAGTGCGAGTCACGCCTTTCCAGCGCGGGTTTTCAGCCCAGTCTTTTTCAAGGGCTGCAATTTGCTGTTCGCGTGTCAGTGCCATGGAGATAAACCTCGTCGCGTCTTTATGAAAAGTTGTTCTGCGGTGGAAAATTCCTGCGCTCGCTGACCAGAAGCTTAGGCGGTCAGGTCGGGTTCGGCGGGGTAGGCGACGGGATGAACGATGAGCTCGAGGGGAAGTGAGCAGGTAGTGGCGGACTGCGGGCGCATTCGGGCGTCGTGGGCCTTTATACGTTCTACAGCGTGAAGCCGGGTTACCTAATTACGCTTCCGTCCCTCGGGACAACTTCGTTCCAGTCGGCAACCTCGTCAAACACACCTTGTGGGCGGTACAGACACGAAGCGGTTCGCGGGGTAGGTGCGAACGTCGCTTCGAAGGCCCTTGCCAGGGCCTCTGATTAGCGGGAGCGAGGCCATCATGCCTTCGCTTTTTTGGCTCGTCAAACGTTTTGTAGTGCTTTTTTTCAAGCACTACATCTTTCGTCTAATACGACTAATCAGTCAGTTTTCGGTGCTTTAGTCCAGGGCGTCGACTTTGACCCGCAAGGTCATGTCATCCCGGCCTTGAGTCGAGTAGCTGCGGGTCAGCCCCTGTTTGTCGGCCTGAGTCTGGCGATTCACCCCGGCGAGAGTGATCCATTCGCCCAGGCGTCCGCTGACTGTTGTGTCGGTACTTTGCACGTTCACTACATCGGGACGTTCCTGGCTCATGCGGTCACGGTTGGTACTGATTGCCAGGTGAACGATGTCGCCGGTGACGCTCGCCGTCACGTAGAAACCCTGGGTGACGTTGCGGTATTGCGTCTGGCTGCTGTAATCGCCGTAGGAATTGGTCTGGCTGCTGGTGATCGGCACACTTTGACCGACTTGAATCAGCGCCGGCATGCCGTCGGTGGCTTGCACCTGCTGCACGCCGCCATCACGGCTGGCGGTGCTGCGGCTGATGATGCGGGTCTGGTTCGGTTGGGCGCCGTTGACCGAGTAGCCTTCATCACCACGGTCGTTGTTTTCATTGGTATCGACCGTGATCAGCAGGCGTTTGGGCGCAGTGTCGAGTTGAGTGATCAGCGCCTTGAGTTCCTGGATCTTGTCCGGCTCGGCCTTGATGATCAGTTGATTGCCATAGGCGCTGACCTGACCGTCCTTGCCGATGAAGTCCTGCGCCATCGGCAGCATATCGGCACTGGTGCGGTAATTGAGGGGCACGATTTCTGTGGCTGCCATCACCGAAAAACTGCAGCCGAGCAGCAGGGTGGTGAGCAGGGTGCGTAGGGACATGTCCGTTATCTCCGCTTTCGAAAGGCTTGATAGTGCCAGTTTGTCGGCTTGCGGTGGTGCAAGTTGAATCGTAGACAGCAAAACGCCCCGGCATCGGTTGATGTCGGGGCGTTTTGTGGTGTTCATATGCCGCTTTTGTGGCGAGGGAGCTTGCTCCCGCTGGGCTGCGTAGCAGACCCCGGATTTTCAGGGCCGCTTCGCGCCCCAGCGGGAGCAAGCTCCCTCGCCACAGGGTTTCACAGGTATGAGATCTCTACTGATCAGGCCGAATGCCGAACCATATCGACATGCGGAATTCCGGCTTCGAGGAATTCCTCGCTGACCAGGCTGAAGCCCAGACGCTCATAGAACGCCGTGGCCTGTACCTGCGCGCTGAGCATTTGCTGCTGCAGGCCGCGGGCTTCGGCTTCGGCGATGACCGCCTGCATCAGCGCATCACCCACCTTCATCCCGCGCCAGTCCTTCAGTACCGAAACCCGGCCAATGTGCCCGTCGGGCAGCAGGCGCGCGGTGCCGATCGGAAAGTCACCTTCGAACGCCAGAAAATGCACGGCGGTCGCGTCATCGGCGTCCCATTCAAGCTCGGGTGGCACCGATTGTTCGGCGATGAACACCGTTTCACGAATGCGCCGGATCTCGGCGTTGTCCTTTTGCCAGTCTGCGACACGTACGCGAATCTTATTCATCGGCAAATCCCAGGCTGCCCTGTTTGACCAGCTCGCACAGCAGGCCGCGACCGTCTTCGTCGTTCAGCCACTCGCCGAGGTTGTCGACGTGCAGCGCATCGGCGGCGCAGATCATCTTCAGCAGCTCGCGCAGCTTGCCCGGCAGGTAACGGCTCTGACCGCTGGCGAACAGCAGCAGATCGTCATCGACTTCCGACCAGGCCAGGCGCGCGCTCGGGTTGCGGATCAGCACCGCACCGTCTTGCAGGGCGTTGAGGAAGTCATCTTCTTCAACGTCTTCCGGGCCGACCACCAGTTCCGGGTAGCGCGGTTCGGTCATGTACTGGCCGAACCAGGTCAGCAGCAGGCGCTCGTCGCTCATGTGCTCGGCGAGCAGGCTTTTCAGGCGGCCGAGTGCGTCGTGCTGGATCTGATGCGGATCATCGCTGACCGGCTTCGCATCGGCGTCGGTGTAGCGTTCTTCGTCAGTCAGGAACTGGCTGAGGAAGTCAGTGAAATGGGTCAGCACTTCAGAAGCGCTCGGCGCGCGGAAGCCGACCGAGTAGGTCATGCAGTTGTCGACGGCGACACCGCAGTGGGCCAGGCGCGGTGGCAGGTAAAGCATGTCGCCCGGTTCCAGCACCCACTCTTCGGTTTCGTGGAATTCGGCGAGGATGCGCAGATCCGCATGTTGCAGCAGCGGGCTCTCGGAGTCGCACATCTGGCCGATCTTCCAGTTGCGCTTGCCGTGGCCTTGCAGCAGGAATACGTCGTAGTTGTCGAAGTGCGGACCGACGCTGCCACCCGGGGCGGCGAAGCTGATCATCACGTCGTCGACGCGCCAGCTCGGCAGGAAGCGGAAGTTTTCCAGCAGCTCGCTGACTTCCGGGACGAATTGGTCAACGGCCTGAACGAGCAAGGTCCACTCTTTTTCCGGCAGCTTGCTGAATTCGTCTTCGGCGAACGGGCCGCGACGCAGCTCCCACGGACGCTCGCCGTGCTCGATCACCAGGCGCGACTCGACCTCTTCTTCCAGGGCCAGGCCGGCCAGCTCGTCGGCGTCGATCGGGCTTTCGAAGTCAGGGATGGCCTGACGGATCAGCAGCGGCTTTTTCTGCCAGTAATCGCGCATGAATTCGCGCGCCGTGAGACCGCCCAGAAGTTGAAGAGGAGTATCAGGATTCATGTGTAACCTATTGAAAAAAAGCATTTTTCAGACGGGAATAAAAACGCCCGGCGCGGCCGGGCGTCTCAAACGGGTCAAGCGGTGAATCAGATGCGTTTGGCTTGCGCCACAGCGTTGCCGATGTAGTTGGCCGGGGTCAGCTGTTTCAGCTCGGCTTTCGCTTCGGCTGGCATGTCCAGGCCGTCGATGAAAGTCTGCAGCGCTTCAGGGCTGATGCCCTTGCCGCGGGTCAGTTCTTTCAGCTTCTCGTACGGGTTTTCGATGTTGTAGCGGCGCATTACGGTCTGGATCGGCTCGGCCAATACTTCCCAGCAAGCGTCCAGATCGGCAGCGATCTTGTCAGCGTTCAGCTCAAGCTTGCTGATGCCTTTGAGGCTGGCTTCGTAGGCGATCACGCTGTGAGCGAAGCCCACACCGAGGTTGCGCAGTACGGTGGAGTCGGTCAGGTCGCGCTGCCAGCGGGAGATCGGCAGTTTGCTCGCCAGGTGCTGGAACAGTGCGTTGGCGATGCCCAGGTTGCCTTCGGAGTTTTCGAAGTCGATCGGGTTGACCTTGTGCGGCATGGTCGACGAACCGATTTCGCCAGCGATGGTGCGCTGTTTGAAATAACCCAGGGAAATGTAGCCCCAGATGTCACGGTCGAAGTCGATCAGGATGGTGTTGAAGCGCGCAATGGCGTCGAACAGTTCGGCGATGTAGTCGTGCGGTTCGATCTGTGTGGTGTACGGGTTGAAGCCCAGACCCAGCTCGTCTTCGATGAAGGCGCGGGCGTTGGCTTCCCAGTCGATCTGCGGGTAGGCCGACAGGTGCGCGTTGTAGTTGCCTACGGCGCCGTTGATCTTGCCCAGCAGCGGCACGGCAGCGACTTGAGCGATCTGACGCTCGAGACGGTAAACCACGTTCGCCAGCTCTTTGCCCAGCGTGGTCGGGGAGGCCGGTTGACCGTGGGTGCGCGACAGCATCGGCACGTCGGCGAAACGGATTGCCAGTTCGCGGATGGCGTTGGCAGTCTGGCGCATCAGCGGCAGCATCACGTCGTCACGGCCTTCGCGCAGCATCAGGGCGTGGGACAGGTTGTTGATGTCTTCACTGGTGCAGGCAAAGTGAATGAACTCGCTGACCTTGGCCAGCTCCGGCAGCTTGGCCGCCTGCTCCTTGAGCAGGTATTCGATCGCCTTGACGTCGTGGTTGGTGGTGCGCTCGATCTCTTTGACGCGCTCGGCGTGCTCCAGCGAGAAGTTTTCAGCCAGTTCATTGAGAACGGCGTTGGCCTCGGCGGAGAAGGCGGGCACTTCCGGGATACCGGCGTGGGCGGCCAGGCGCTGGAGCCAGCGCACTTCAACCAGGACGCGGGCACGGATCAGGCCGTACTCGCTGAAAATCGGGCGCAGGGCCTGGGTTTTGCCGGCGTAGCGGCCGTCAACAGGGGAAACCGCAGTGAGCGAAGAGAGCTGCATGGGGTGTTCTCGGACAGTCGGGCAACGAAATGGGGCGCGTATCATACATGAAAAAATCCGCCGGTCCGTTGCCAACTGACCGGCGTATTACGCGCTACAGACTACAAAACTTTTATTGCGCGACGATTTACTCGCTGCGCATCAACGGATACAGCTCTTTGAGCAGCTTGCGCCGGCTGATCACCAACTGCCAGCGGTGGCCGCCGAGCTGGCGCCACAGGCGCGCCGAACGGATGCCAGCCAGCAGCAGGGCGCGGATTTTCGAGGCATTGCTCGGTTGTTGCAGGTTGCGCATGTCGCCATGCACCTGAATCCGCTGGCGCAGGGTGCTCAAGGTGTCCTGATACAGCGCACCGCAAGCGGCGATCACGTTTTCGTGGGCCGGGCCGAAATGTTCGACCTGCGACTGGATCTGCGGCAAGCGCTTGCCAATGGTGTCGAGCATGTCGTCACGCTTGGCCAATTGACGTTCGAGGCCGAGCATCGACAGGGCGTAGCGCAGCGGTTCGCGCTGCAGGGTGCTGGGGTCGCGCTCAAGAGCGCCGATCAATGCACGGTAGCCTTCGCGCAAATTGATATCGTCGCCGCCGTACACGTCCAGTGTGTCTTTCGGGTCGCGTACCAGCAGGCTGCCGAGCATGCAGCTCAGGCCGGCCTCGCTGGTCTGGCCGGTCTTGGCGATCCGGTCGACCAGCACTGCGGCGAGAAACACGCCGCCCAGCGCCGTCAGTTGCTCCTGAGTCGGGCTCATGCCTGGCCGCTCCACGGCTCGGCAACTTCGATCACGCCGCCACCGAGGCAGATTTCACCGTCATAGAACACCACGGACTGACCCGGGGTTACCGCACGTTGCGGTTCGTCGAACACGGCACGGTAGCCGCTGGCGGTTTTTTCCAGGGTGCAGGCCTGATCGCTCTGGCGATAACGCACTTTGGCGGTCAGGCGCAGCGGCTGGCTCAGGTCGATCGGATTGACCCAGTAGATTTCCGAAGCGAGCAGGGCGCTGGAGAACAGCCACGGATGGTTGTTGCCTTGGCCGACGATCAGCTCGTTGCTGTCCAGATCCTTGCGCAGCACGTACCACGGCTCGTCGCCGGCATCTTTCAGGCCGCCGATACCCAAGCCCTGACGCTGACCGATGGTGTGGTACATCAAGCCGTGGTGACGGCCGATGACTTCGCCTTCGGTGGTTTTGATCTCGCCCGGTTGCGCCGGCAGGTATTGCTTGAGGAAGTCGCTGAAGCGTCGCTCGCCGATGAAGCAGATCCCGGTGGAATCCTTCTTCTTGGCGGTCGCCAGCTCGTATTTCTCGGCAATGGCGCGCACTTCGGGCTTTTCCAGTTCACCGACCGGGAACAGGGTCTTGGCGATCTGTTCGCCGCCGACAGCGTGCAGGAAGTAGCTCTGGTCCTTGTTCGGATCGAGGCCCTTGAGCAGTTCGGTACGACCATCGATGTCGCGACGGCGCACGTAGTGGCCGGTGGCGATCAGGTCGGCGCCAAGCATCATGGCGTAGTCGAGGAATGCCTTGAACTTGATCTCGCGGTTGCACAGGATGTCCGGGTTCGGCGTGCGTCCGGCCTTGTATTCGGCGAGGAAGTGCTCGAACACGTTGTCCCAGTACTCGGCGGCAAAGTTGGCGGTGTGCAGCTTGATGCCGATCTTGTCGCACACGGCCTGGGCATCCGCCAGGTCATCCATGGCGGTGCAGTATTCCGTTCCGTCGTCTTCTTCCCAGTTCTTCATGAACAGGCCTTCCACCTCGTAACCCTGCTCGATCAGCAGGAGAGCGGAAACGGAAGAGTCCACGCCGCCGGACATGCCGACAATGACGCGCTTCTTGGATGTGTCAGAAGGGGCTGGATCACGCATAGGGATTCAATGAGTGTCTTGAAAAAGGACGCGATTCTAGCAGGCTCACGGCCTCAAGGCTAAAGAGAAGGGCGGATCAGTTCGAGACTGAAGTGATGGCCGGCCAGATAGTCGTCGATGCAGCGGATGATCAGCTCGCTGCGCCAGTTGTCGCGCTGAGCGATTAATTCGCTACGGGTCAACCACTTGGCGCCGACGATGCCGTCGTCGAGTTGATAGTCCGGGTGGTGTTTCACCGCTTTGGCGCTGAAGCACACGCGCTGGTAAGTCACGCCGTTGCTCGGTGCGGTGTACAGGTAAATCCCGATCACGCCGGTGGGTTCCACGTCCCAGCCGGTTTCCTCGAGGGTTTCGCGGATGGCGGCGTCGATCAGGGTTTCGTCCGGATCCAGATGACCGGCGGGCTGGTTGAGCACGTTACGCCCGGCTTTGTGCTCTTCGACCATCAGGAAGCGGCCGTTGTCTTCGACGATGGTGGCGACGGTGATGTGGGGGAGCCATTCCATAAAACCTTCCTCAATATCCAGGTTTAACCGATTCACTGTGGGAGCTGGCTTGCCAGCGATAGCGGTGGATCAGGCACCTTCAATGTTGAATGATAAGCCGCCATCGCTGGCAAGCCAGCTCCCACAGGGTTTTGTGTTGTATTCGGAAACAGAAACCCCGGCACTGGGCCGGGGCTTCTTTGCAGCATTACAACCTTAAACCAGCGCAGCAATCGCCGCGTTGAAAGTTGCGCTTGGGCGCATGGCCTTGCTGATCAGCTCGGCGTCGGCGTGGTAGTAACCACCGATGTCCACTGGCTTGCCCTGCACGGCGTTGAGCTCGGCAACGATGGTCGCCTCGTTCTCGGTCAGGGTTTTGGCCAGGGTCGCGAACTGCGCTTGCAGTGCAGCGTCTTCGGTCTGGGCGGCCAGGGCCTGAGCCCAGTACAGCGCCAGGTAGAAGTGGCTGCCGCGGTTATCGATGTTGCCGACTTTGCGCGATGGCGACTTGTTGTTGTCGAGGAACTGGCCAGTGGCCTGATCCAGGGTCTTGGACAGAACCAGTGCTTTCGGGTTGTTGTAGTTCACACCCAAATGCTCGAGGGACGCTGCCAACGCGAGGAACTCGCCCAGCGAATCCCAGCGCAGGAAGTTTTCTTCGACCAGTTGCTGCACGTGCTTCGGTGCCGAACCGCCAGCGCCGGTTTCGAACAGGCCGCCGCCGTTCATCAGCGGCACGATCGACAGCATCTTGGCGCTGGTGCCCAGTTCCATGATCGGGAACAGGTCGGTCAGGTAGTCGCGCAGGACGTTGCCGGTCACCGAAATGGTGTCCTTGCCTTCGCGGGTGCGCTGCAGGGTGTACTTCATGGCGTCGACCGGCGCCATGATCTGGATGTCCAGACCGCTGGTGTCGTGATCCTTCAGGTACGCCTGAACTTTCTCGATGACCACGCCGTCGTGGGCGCGCATCGGGTCCAGCCAGAAGATCGCCGGGGTGCTGCTGGCGCGAGCGCGGTTGACGGCCAGTTTGACCCAGTCCTGAATCGGCGCGTCTTTGGTCTGGCACATGCGGAAGATGTCGCCGGCTTCAACAGCCTGTTCCATCAGCAGGTTGCCCTTGCTGTCGGTGACGCGAACCACGCCGTCAGCCTTGATCTGGAAAGTCTTGTCGTGCGAGCCGTACTCTTCGGCTTTCTTCGCCATCAGGCCAACGTTTGGCACGCTGCCCATGGTGGTCGGATCGAACGCGCCGTTGGCTTTGCAATCTTCGATCACGGCCTGGTAGATGGTGGCGTAGCAACGATCCGGGATCACTGCCTTGGTGTCGTGCAGTTGACCGTCGGTGCCCCACATCTTGCCGGAGTCACGGATCATCGCCGGCATCGAGGCGTCGACGATAACGTCGCTCGGCACGTGCAGGTTGGTGATGCCCTTGTCGGAGTTGACCATCGCCAGCGACGGACGCGCGGCGTAGACCGCTGCGATGTCCGCTTCGATCTGTGCTTGCTGCTCGGCCGGCAAGGCCTTGATGCGCGCGTACAGATCGCCAATGCCGTTGTTCAGGTTGAAGCCGATCTGGGCCAGCACGTCAGCGTGCTTGGTCAGGGCGTCTTTATAGAACTCGGCAACGATCTGGCCGAACATGATCGGGTCGGAGACCTTCATCATGGTCGCTTTCAGGTGCACCGAGAGCAGTACGCCTTGCGCCTTGGCGCTGTCGATTTCAGCAGCGATGAACGCACGCAGGGCGTTTTTGCTCATCACGGCGCAGTCGAGGATCTCGCCGGCCTGAACGCTGGTTTTTTCTTTCAGGACGGTCGCGGTGCCATCTTTGGCGATCAGCTCGATCTTCACAGCGTCAGCGGCGTCGATCAGGGCAGCTTTTTCGCTGCCGTAGAAATCGCCGGTGCTCATGTGAGCGACGTGGGACTTGGAGTCTTTGGCCCAGGCGCCCATCTTGTGCGGGTGCTTGCGCGCATAGTTCTTGACCGACAGCGGAGCGCGGCGGTCGGAGTTGCCTTCACGCAGAACCGGGTTCACGGCGCTGCCCTTGACTTTATCGTAACGCGCCTTGGCTTCTTTTTCGGCGTCGTTGGTCACGGTTTCCGGGTAGTCCGGCAGGTTGTAACCCTGGGCTTGCAGCTCTTTGATCGCCGCTTGCAGCTGAGGTACCGAAGCACTGATGTTCGGCAGCTTGATGATGTTGGCTTCAGGCGTAACGGCCAGGGCGCCCAGTTCGGCGAGGTGGTCGGCTACGGCTTTGTCGCCCAGTTGCTCGGGGAAGCTGGCCAGGATGCGTGCTGCAAGAGAGATATCGCGGGTTTCCACGGCGATATCGGCCGAGGCGGTGTAAGCCTCGATGATCGGCAGCAGGGAATAGGTGGCGAGGGCTGGAGCTTCGTCGGTGAAGGTATAGATGATCTTCGAGCGGGTGGGCATATTCGGATTAACTCTCTCTTCTTTGCTAAAGCGTGCGCAGAAACTCGAGGGGCGCCGGGTAAGCGCGTTCGTTCAAAGTCATCCATGAACCGAATGTCGAGAATCTTCGCGGTGATGTTGGGTGCATCGTTGAGCGTCAAGCAGTCAGGCTGCGGTAACAACCCGACCAATCAGGCGGAAAGTCTCGTACTAGAGAGGCCAGCCGTCGTGACCCTTTGGTCAGCGGGCGGCATTATACATAGGTAGCTGGCAATCTGCCGATGGTTCATATGCAACCGGTCTCGTCCATTGGTCTAAAGGTCGCAGGGCGGGGTGGGGCGTAGAGTCGCCGGGAATGCTTGAGTTTGGCGCTTTTCCCTTTGCTTTCAGGCTTGTACGAAACCAGATGTGCCCGCGCCGTGAACAGAGGGTTTGCGTGTTGATTTAACTGGGTTACGCTCGAACCAAGCCAGATGTTCAATCCAAACAATGGAGTTCAGCATGGGTTACAAGAAGATTCAGGTTCCAGCCGTCGGCGACAAAATCACCGTCAATGCAGACCATTCTCTCAATGTTCCTGATAACCCGATCATCCCCTTCATTGAAGGTGACGGCATTGGCGTCGACGTCAGCCCGGTGATGATCAAAGTGGTTGATGCTGCCGTGGCCAAGGCCTATGGGGGCAAGCGCAAGATTTCCTGGATGGAGGTTTATGCTGGCGAAAAAGCGACTCAGGTCTATGACCAGGACACCTGGCTGCCCCAGGAAACCCTGGACGCCGTCAAGGATTACGTGGTCTCCATCAAGGGCCCGCTGACCACTCCGGTCGGTGGCGGCATCCGCTCCCTCAACGTTGCCCTGCGCCAGCAGCTCGATCTCTATGTCTGCCTGCGCCCTGTGGTGTGGTTCGAAGGCGTGCCGAGCCCGGTGAAAAAGCCTGGCGACGTCGATATGGTGATCTTTCGCGAGAACTCCGAAGACATCTATGCCGGCATCGAGTGGAAGGCCGGCTCCCCTGAGGCCACCAAGGTCATCAAGTTTCTGAAAGAAGAAATGGGCGTCACCAAGATCCGTTTCGACCAGGATTGCGGTATCGGCATCAAGCCTGTTTCCAAGGAAGGCACCAAGCGCCTGGTGCGCAAGGCCCTGCAGTACGTGGTGGACAACGACCGCAAGTCGCTGACCATCGTGCACAAGGGCAACATCATGAAATTCACCGAAGGTGCCTTCAAGGACTGGGGTTACGAGGTGGCGAAGGAAGAATTCGGCGCCGAGCTGCTCGATGGCGGCCCATGGATGAAATTCAAGAACCCGAAAACCGGCCGTGAAGTCATCGTCAAGGATGCCATCGCCGACGCCATGCTCCAGCAGATCCTGCTGCGTCCGGCCGAATACGATGTGATCGCCACGCTGAACCTCAACGGTGACTACCTCTCCGATGCCCTGGCGGCTGAAGTGGGCGGTATCGGTATCGCGCCGGGCGCCAACCTGTCCGACACCGTGGCCATGTTCGAGGCGACCCACGGTACCGCGCCGAAGTACGCCGGCAAGGATCAGGTCAACCCGGGCTCGGTGATTCTGTCGGCCGAGATGATGCTGCGTCATCTGGGCTGGACCGAAGCGGCTGACCTGATCATCAAGGGCACCAATGGCGCCATCAAGGCCAAAACCGTGACTTACGACTTCGAACGTCTGATGGAAGGCGCCACGCTGGTGTCTTCTTCGGGCTTCGGTGAGGCGATCGTCAAGCACATGTAAGAACGGCAGTCGCAACAAAATCGCCCGGCTCGAGTGATCGAGCCGGGCGGTCTGTTTTCTGGCAGGTGTCCGGGTCGCTTCAGTTGGTCACGGATTGGTGATGAGCGGCGGTCGAGGCACTATCTTTTGCGGCCTCGACATTCTGAATTTTTGTGGCGTGCAGGCCTTTGGGCCCTTGCACGATCTCGAATTTGACGATTTGCCCGGCTTTAAGGGTTTTGTACCCGTCCATTTCAATGGCGGAGTAGTGGGCAAAGAAATCGATGTCCTTGCCGTCCTCGTCCTTCCCCTCGCGGGAGTCAGTGTTAATGAAACCGAACCCCTTGGCATTGTTGAACCATTTCACCTTGCCGACAGCCATGCTCAAATCCCTCTGCAACAGTCTCCATCGCTGGAGTATCATCCAATTCATCCGCAATCGAATCCGTTAAAAAGATTGACTCCGCGGATCTTTTTTACCCACTGTGGGCTCTATTGGTTGTAACACCGTTTTCCCGATAGTCAAGGTGACCGGGCAGTCGGAGTTGAAAAGGTGTACAGCCGCCCCCACCACTGTATTTGCACAACTGACGAACCTTTCTTTCCATGCATGCAATCAGCCAGATTCGACTAACATTCAATCAGGATCGCCCGCTTCTCCAAAAGGATCTTCCACAGGAGCACGACGACGATTCGGCAGGCGTTGCTGTTCAGGAAGCAAAGCCTGCGTTACAGGCGCCGCCGATGTACAAGGTGGTTTTGTTCAACGATGACTACACACCGATGGATTTCGTCGTCGAAGTGCTCGAGGTGTTTTTTAACCTGAATCGCGAGCTGGCGACCAAGGTCATGCTGGCCGTTCACACAGAAGGACGGGCAGTATGTGGAGTGTTTACCCGCGACATCGCCGAGACAAAGGCCATGCAGGTCAACCAGTACGCCAGGGAAAGCCAGCATCCGCTACTCTGTGAAATCGAGAAGGACGGTTAATCGCCGACCACTTGGGTATGAGGTGAAGCTATGTTAAACCGCGAGCTCGAAGTCACCCTCAATCTTGCCTTCAAGGAGGCTCGTTCGAAGCGTCATGAATTCATGACCGTCGAACACCTGCTGCTGGCCCTATTGGACAATGAGGCTGCCGCCACCGTATTGCGTGCCTGCGGCGCAAACCTCGACAAACTCAAGCACGACCTGCAGGAGTTCATCGACTCAACCACGCCATTGATCCCCGTCCACGACGAAGATCGCGAAACCCAGCCAACCCTGGGCTTCCAGCGTGTACTGCAACGTGCTGTTTTTCATGTACAGAGCTCGGGCAAACGCGAAGTGACTGGCGCCAACGTGCTGGTTGCAATCTTCAGTGAGCAAGAGAGTCAGGCGGTGTTCCTGCTGAAACAGCAGAGCGTTGCGCGCATTGATGTCGTCAACTATATCGCCCATGGCATCTCCAAGGTGCCGGGGCATGGCGATCACTCTGAAGGTGAACAAGACATGCAGGACGACGAGGGCGGTGAGTCTTCTTCTTCAGGCAATCCGCTGGATGCTTATGCCAGCAATCTCAACGAACTTGCGCGCCAGGGTCGGATCGATCCGCTGGTCGGTCGCGAAACGGAAGTCGAGCGTGTCGCGCAGATCCTTGCGCGTCGACGCAAGAACAATCCGCTGCTGGTGGGCGAGGCAGGCGTGGGTAAAACCGCGATTGCCGAAGGCCTGGCCAAGCGCATTGTCGACAACCAGGTGCCGGATCTGTTGGCCAACAGTGTCGTTTATTCGCTCGACCTCGGCGCTCTGCTTGCAGGCACCAAGTATCGCGGTGATTTCGAGAAGCGCTTCAAGGCGCTGCTCAATGAACTGAAAAAACGTCCGCAGGCGATCCTGTTCATCGACGAGATCCACACCATCATCGGTGCGGGTGCCGCGTCCGGTGGCGTGATGGATGCCTCGAACCTGCTCAAGCCGCTGCTGTCGTCTGGCGACATTCGCTGCATCGGCTCGACCACGTTCCAGGAATTTCGCGGCATCTTCGAGAAGGATCGTGCGCTGGCACGACGCTTCCAGAAAGTCGATGTCGTCGAGCCGTCGGTGGAAGACACTATCGGTATCCTGCGCGGCCTGAAGGGGCGTTTCGAGCAACACCACAACATCGAATACAGCGATGAGTCGTTGCGCGCCGCTGCTGAACTGGCATCGCGCTACATCAATGACAGGCATATGCCGGACAAGGCCATCGACGTGATCGACGAAGCGGGCGCCTACCAGCGTCTGCAGCCGGCCGACAAGCGCGTGAAGCGCATTGACGTGCCACAGGTTGAAGACATCGTGGCGAAGATCGCGCGGATTCCGCCGAAACACGTCACCAGCTCCGACAAGGAACTGCTGCGTAACCTGGAGCGTGACCTGAAGCTGACGGTGTTTGGTCAGGATGCGGCGATCGATTCGCTGTCGACCGCGATCAAACTGTCCCGCGCCGGCCTCAAGTCGCCGGACAAGCCAGTCGGTTCGTTCCTGTTCGCCGGTCCAACCGGTGTCGGCAAAACCGAGGCTGCGCGGCAACTGGCCAAGGCGTTGGGCATCGAACTGGTGCGCTTCGACATGTCCGAGTACATGGAGCGCCACACCGTATCGCGTCTGATCGGTGCGCCTCCAGGCTATGTCGGCTTTGATCAGGGCGGTCTGTTGACCGAAGCGATCACCAAGCAGCCGCACTGCGTGTTGCTGCTCGATGAAATCGAGAAGGCGCATCCGGAAGTCTTCAACCTGCTGCTGCAGGTGATGGACCACGGTACGCTCACCGACAACAACGGGCGCAAGGCGGACTTCCGCAACGTGATCATCATCATGACCACCAACGCCGGCGCCGAGACGGCAGCGCGGGCTTCGATCGGCTTCACTCATCAGGACCACTCGTCCGATGCGATGGAAGTGATCAAGAAGAGCTTCACGCCGGAGTTCCGTAACCGTCTGGACACCATTATCCAGTTTGGTCGCCTCAGCCATGAGGTCATCAAAAGTGTGGTGGACAAGTTCCTTACCGAACTGCAGGCGCAGCTGGAAGACAAGCGTGTGTTGCTGGAGGTTACCGATGCGGCGCGCAGTTGGCTGGCGGCCGGTGGTTACGACTCGGCGATGGGCGCACGTCCAATGGCGCGTCTGATCCAGGACAAGATCAAGCGTCCGCTGGCGGAGGAGATTCTGTTTGGCGAGCTGGCCGAGCATGGCGGTGTGGTACACATCGACATCAAGGATGGTGAGTTGACGTTTGACTTCGAGACTACGGCGGAGATGGCCTGACGGTGTTGGTCTGTTGTAAAGCGAAAGGCGCCTTCGGGCGCCTTTTTTGTTGTCTGATCTTTTTGGGTGTATATCCGTTGCTGCGGTAACGGCGGCTTAGGGTTCCGCCCTTACGGCGGGTCACTTTTGGCAAACGCCCCAAAAGTAACCAAAAGGTCTATGCCCTGACGTTCGGCCCTCGCTTAGGCTCGGGTTCCTTCGCTGCGGGATTCATCCGGGGGGCAGCGCCTACGGTTTGCTTC
>NZ_JTKF01000044.1:0-25697 GCF_000828175.1 Pseudomonas sp. W15Feb9B
ACAAGCGAGCTTGCTCGCGAATGCGGTTCATCAGAAACACATCGGGTGACTGACACTCCGCATTCGCGAGCAAGCTCGCTCCCACAGGGGATTTCAGGCGATTCGAAGGTCAGGCCAGTTCCAGCCAGATCGGCGCATGATCCGACGGCTTTTCCATGCCGCGCAGTTCATAGTCCACGCCCGCATCCTTGACCCGTGGCAGCAAGCCATGGGAGGCGAGGATCACGTCGATGCGCAGGCCACGTTTCGGTTCATCTTCAAACCCACGGCTGCGGTAGTCGAACCAGCTGAACCGGTCGGTCACGTCCGGGTTGAGGTGGCGGAAGCTGTCAGTCAGGCCCCAGTTTTTCAGGCGGGCCATCCATTCACGTTCTTCCGGCAGGAAGCTGCATTTGCCGGTTTTTAACCAGCGCTTCATGTTGTCCGGGCCAATGCCGATGTCGCTGTCTTCCGGGGAAATGTTCACATCGCCCATCACCACCAGCGGCTGTTCGTTGTGGAACTGGCTTTCCAGCAGGGTTTGCAGGTCGCTGTAGAAGCGCTGCTTGGCCGGGAACTTGGTTGGATGGTCGCGGCTTTCGCCCTGCGGGAAGTAGCCGTTCATGATGGTCACCGGTACGCCATTGGCGTCGGCGAAGGTGCCCCAGATAAAGCGGCGCTGGGCGTCTTCTTCATCGCTGGCGAAGCCTTTGTGAATCGCGATTGGCTCACTGCGCGAAAGCAGGGCAACGCCGTAATGGCCTTTCTGACCGTGGAAATAAACGTGATAACCCAGCGCACGCACTTCTTCCAACGGAAATTGGTCGTCGTGGACCTTGGTTTCCTGCAGGCCGATCACGTCCGGCTGATGCTTTTCGATCAGCGCTGCCAGCTGATGCGGACGGGCGCGCAGTCCGTTGATGTTGAAGGAAACGATCTTCATGGTCGGCAGTCCTGGCAAAAGGGCGATGCTAGCTGACATGTGGGATGGGGGCCAGTGTGGGGTAAGTAGATTCGCTGTGTTCTGTCAGATGTGTGCTGTCTGTAGGGGCCCCATCGCTGGCAAGCCAGCTCCCACAGGTTCAATGGTGTTCACATATTTTGTGTGCGACGCAGGCACTGTGGGAGCTGGCTTGCCAGCGATGAGGCCCGCCCGGTCGATGAAGATCCCGAGTTGGTCTATACCTGTGGGGAACTGCGCCACCTGCAACAGGTTCGTACCAACAAGAGCGCAGTCATTTGCGCTGCGCCCCGGGGGAGAATCACCGTCATGCCTGAAACCCAGACTGCCATCGCCGACATCCACATGCTCGACCGCGGTTACTCGCGCGAAGCCCGATCGTTGCTGTATCAGGCGTACCGCCACGAGCCGACCTTCGGTTACTTGTTCGAGGCCGAGCGGCCGGGCTACGAGCAGCGCGTACGGGCCACAGTGCGTGAGCTGGTCAAGCAGCATTTCCTGCAGGACCTGCCGGCCATCGGTCTGCTGGTCAACGACCGCCTGATCGGGATTGCACTGATCGCGCCGCCGCAACGGCGTCTGGGGATCACCGAGAGCTGGGCGTGGCGCCTGCGCATGGTGCTCAGCATCGGTTTCCGTTGCACCCGGCGTTATCTGGCCTATCACGATGCGGTGGCGGCGTGCGTGCCCAGCGACTCGGTGCACATGTTGCCGCTGCTGGGAATCCACCCGCAGTTTCAAGGTAAACATTTCGGTGAGCAGTTGCTGACGGCGGTGCACAACTGGTGTGCGGTGGACGAAACCTCGCAAGGCGTCGTACTCGACACCGGCAACCCGCGTTACCTGGAATTCTATAAACGCCAGGGCTACGAAGAGATTGGCGAAGTGGCCGTCGGCCCGGTGCGCGAACATGTATTTTTCCACGCCAATCCGCAGGTGTTACAAACTGCAACAGCATAGCAATCGAACTTCTTCGGGAATTTCCTGTTCTATCACGCTCCCAAGCCCGTGATAGCATCCGCGCCTATGAAGTTTCCAGGAAGATTTACCAGTGGCGTGCTCCTGCTGTTAACCAGCTGCGCGGCGCTGGCGCAAAGTGAATTGGACGTGCGGATCAAACCGTCCAACGACGAACTCAAGGCCAATATAGAAGGCTATATCGGCAGCCTCGGCGATCGTGACGAACAAGCCTTGCTGCGCTTCAGTCGCGGGGCTGAGGAGCAGGCGCGCAAAGCCGCGCAGGCCTTGGGTTATTACCAGCCGCAGATCGACAGCGATGTAAAGGGCGGTGAAAAACCGCGCCTGGTGCTGAACATCGATCCTGGCGAACCGATTCGTCTGCGCAACGTGACTATCCGCGTCGACGGGCCCGCGGCCTCCCTCAAATCCTTTCGCGTGCCGAGCAGTGACACGCTCAAGTCCGGCGCCGTGCTCAACCATGGGCGTTATGAAGACGCCAAACGGCTGATCCAGAACCAGGCCTCGCGCTTCGGTTTCTTCAGTGGTCATTTCACCCGCCAAAAACTCCTGGTCGACCCGCGTGCCGGGGTGGCCGACGTTGAATTGATCTACGACAGCGGCCCGCGTTATGCGCTGGGCAGCGTCAGTTTCGAGGGCGACACGCCGTTCGACGAAGACCTGCTGCAACGCATGGTGCCGTTCAAGGCCGGCGACCCGTATGACTCCGAGCTGATCGCCGAACTCAACCGCGACCTGCAATCGAGCGGCTATTTCGAAGGCGTACGTGTCGATGCCGCACCGACGGCGGCGAAAAACGACGTGATCCCGGTCGACGTCAAACTCGACACACGCAAGCCGCGCACCATGGGCCTGGGCCTCGGTTATTCCACCGACGTCGGCCCCCGGATCAAAGCCAACTGGACGCGTCATTGGGTCAACCCGCAGGGCGATAGCTACGGTTGGGAGGCTGAACTGTCGGCGCCACGGCAAAACGTCGGGCTGTTCTACGACATCCCGCTCGACCCGCCGTTGACCGATAAATTGCGCTGGGCCGGTGGTTATCAATACGAAGACATCGACGGCTCCGACACCCTGAGCAAGCTGCTGACCTTCGGCCCGGAATGGCACAGCAAGTTGCCCAGCGGCTGGCAGCGGGTGATCTCGCTGAAATGGCAGCGCGAGGAATATCAGCTCGGCGACGACTCCGGCCTGAGCACCTTGTTGATGCCTGGCATCAGCTATTCGTACCTCAAAAGTGACAACCGCATCGACCCGCACAACGGCTATCGCCTGACCTTTGAAAGCAAAGTGGCGAAGGAAGGCCTCGGCTCCGACAACAACCTGCTTTATGGCACGGCGTTGATCAAAGGCCTGACCACAGTGTTCGACAACCACCGCTTCCTCGGCCGGGTGCAGGTCGGTGGCAGCGCCACCAACGGTTACAACTCGGTACCGCCGTCGCTGCGTTTCTTCGCCGGTGGCGATCAGAGCGTGCGCGGTTACGACTACCAGAGCCTGTCCCCGGAAAACGCCAAGGGCGACCGCATCGGCGGGCGTTACATGGTCGCCGGCAGCGTCGAGTACCAGTATTCGATTGCCGAGAAGTGGCGGGTCGCGACCTTCGTCGACCAGGGCAACTCCTTCAACAAACTCGAACTGCCGAACCTCAAGACCGGGGTCGGTATCGGTGTGCGCTGGGTCTCGCCGGTGGGGCCGATCCGCCTCGACCTGGCTCACGCGCTGGACGACGACGGCGGCATCCGGCTGCACTTTTCCATGGGGCCTGAGCTGTGAAGCGTGGTTTGAAAATAGCGGCACTGGCATTGTTGGCGCTGGTGCTGTTGCTGGTATTGAGCATCAGCGCGATACTCGGGACGCAAGCAGGCAGCCGTTGGGCGCTGAGCCTGGTGCCAGGTTTGAGCGTGGAGAATTTCCAGGGTCGCCTCGGCGGGCAATGGAGCGCCGATCATCTGTTGTGGCAACAGGGCAGCAGCCGGGTCGAACTGAGCAAGCCGATTTTCGCCTGGTCGCCGCTGTGCCTGACGCGCATGACCCTGTGCATCGAACAGCTCAAGGCTGATCAGGTGATTCTGCAATTCCCGCCGAGTGAGGAAACCACCGACAGCGGCCCGATTCAACTGCCGGATCTGCAATTGCCGGTGGCCATCGAACTGGGCGACGTGCAAGTAGGCAGCCTGCTGTTCAACGGCAGCGAACAGCTCAAGGGCTTGCAATTGGCGGCGCACTGGACCGCCAAGGGCCTGCAGATCGACAGCGTGAAACTGCAGCGCGACGACCTGAGCCTGAACCTCTCCGGTCTGCTGCAACCGACCGGTAACTGGCCGCTGAACATCGCTGGTGACCTGAGCCTGCCGTCCCCAGGCACCGGCCCCTGGACGCTGGCGTTGAAAGTCGACGGCGATCTGCTGAAAACCCTCAACCTGCACGCCGACAGCCACGGTTACCTCGACGGCCAGTTGAGCGGCGAACTGCAACCGCTGGCCGAAAACCTGCCGGCCAAGGTGCGCATCACCTCCGAGGCATTCAAACCCAGCGCCGATCTGCCGGACACCCTGCAACTCAATCAACTGGTCTTGACCGGCGAAGGCGATCTGAAAAACGGTTACCAGTTAAACGGCAACGCCACGCTGCCCGCCGACAAAGGCCCGGTGGCGTTGCTGCTTACAGGCAAAGTCGACGCCAGTGGCGCGCAGATTGCCGGCCTCGACCTGACGGCCAACGACAAACAAAGCCTCAAACTCACCGGCAGTGTTGACTGGAGCAAAGGCCTCAGCGCCCAAGCCAACATCAACTGGCAGGACTTTCCGTGGCATCGGCTCTATAACGAAATCGATGAACCCCAAGTCGCCTTGCGCACCTTCACTGGCGAAGTCTCCTACACCGACGGTCAGTACATCGGTAACTTCGCCGCCGCACTGGACGGTCCGGCGGGCGCATTCAGCCTCAGCAGTCCGTTCAGCGGCAGTCTGAAACAGATCGCCTTGCCGCAATTGAAGATGGAAGCCGGGCAGGGCAAGGCTGAGGGTCATGTCAACGTGCAGTTCGCCGATGGCATCGCCTGGGACACGGCGCTGGATCTGTCAGCGCTGAACCCGGCGTACTGGGTTGCGGAGTTGCCGGGCACCTTGGCCGGGCCGTTGCGCAGCAAAGGCGAGATGAAGAACGAACGCCTGAGCCTCACCGCCGACCTCGACCTCAAAGGCAAATTGCGCGGGCAACCGGCGATCCTCCAGGCCAAGGCGGACGGCGCCGGCGAGCAGTGGAACCTCAACGCCCTGCAAATCCGCCTCGGCGATAACAGCATCAGCGGCAAGGGCAGCCTGCAACAGAAACTGACCGGGCAGATCGACATCAAGCTGACGCGCCTGGCCCAGCTCTGGCCGCAGTTGCGCGGGCAGGTCACGGGGCTGGTCAATGTCGCTGGTTCGCTGAAGGCACCGCAAGGCAAGCTCGGCTTGCATGGTTCGCAACTGGCGTTTCAGGACAATCGTCTGCAAAGCCTCAATCTCGATGCCACGCTCG
Organism: Pseudomonas sp. W15Feb9B; assembly: GCF_000828175.1. Taxonomy (NCBI): domain Bacteria; kingdom Pseudomonadati; phylum Pseudomonadota; class Gammaproteobacteria; order Pseudomonadales; family Pseudomonadaceae; genus Pseudomonas; species Pseudomonas sp. W15Feb9B. The sequence goes on from NZ_JTKF01000044.1 coordinate 5,444, forward strand.
ACAGTGCGCAACGGGCAAAGATCGACCTCAAGGGCAGCGGCATTCAGGCCGGTGACACCAACCTCGGTGTGTTGACCGCCAGCGCCCAAGGCGACATCAAGAGCCAGAAACTCAACCTCGACCTGCTCGGGCCGAAGTTGAAACTGGCCCTCGGTCTGGACGGCAATCTGGACCAGGGCAACTGGCGCGGTCGTTTGGCCAGCGGCGATATTCAGGCCGGCGGCCAGGACTGGAAACTGCAGAGCCCGGCCAGACTCGAACGCCTCGCCGACGGCAAGATCAACTTCGGCGCGCATTGCTGGATGTCCGGCAATGCCAGCCTGTGCGGCGAAGATCAGCGCCTGCTGCCGGAGCCGAAACTGCGTTACCACCTCAAGCAGTTCCCGATCGAAAGCCTCGCGCAGTGGTTGCCGAAAGACTTTGCCTGGCAAGGCAGGCTCAACGCCGATCTGCAATTGGATCTGCCGGCCAGCGGCCCCAATGGCGTGGTCAGCATCGACGCCAGCGGCGGCACCTTGCGCATGAAAGAAAAGGATCAGTGGCTGGACTTCCCGTACCAGACCCTGAAGCTCACCAGCAAACTCACACCCAAGCGCGTGGACACCGAACTCAACTTCGTCGGCGGCAAACTCGGCGAGTTGATGGTGCAGGCGCAGCTCAATCCGCTGCCGAAAAACAAACCGTTGAGCGGCTCTTTCCGCCTGAGCGGACTGGACCTGTCGGTGGCGCGGCCGTTTGTGCCGATGGTCGAAAAACTCACCGGACGCCTCAACGGCAGCGGCACGATTTCCGGCGGTCTGCTGGCGCCGCTGGTCAACGGCACGGTGAAACTCAGCGACGGTGAAGTGTCCGGTGCCGAGCTGCCGATGGAGCTCAAGGACCTGCAACTGCAAGCAGTGATTGCCGGCGAATCGGTGCGCCTCGATGGCGGCTGGAAAAGCGGCAAAAGCGGGCAGGGCAGCCTGAACGGTAACGTCGCCTGGGGGCAGGCGCTGATGGTCGATGTCGCGCTTAAAGGCACGCAACTGCCGGTGACCGTCGAGCCTTACGCCAAACTGGAAGTGGCGCCAGACCTGAAGATTTCCATGGCCGGCGACGAGCTGAAAATTGCCGGCAAGGTCCAGGTGCCCAGAGGCGAAATCACCGTGCGCGAACTGCCGCCATCGACGGTAAAGGTCTCCGACGACACGATCATCGTTGGCGCGCAGACCGAAGAGGGCAAACCACCGCTGGCGATGAAAATGGACATCGACGTGGTGGTCGGCGAAGACAAACTGAGCTTCGCCGGGTTCGGCCTGACCGCCAACCTGCAAGGTCACGTGCACATCGGCGACAACATGGACACCCGTGGCGAGCTGTGGCTCAACGACGGTCGTTACCGCGCCTACGGCCAGCGCCTGAACGTGCGCCGTGCGCGACTGTTGTTTGCCGGCCCGATCGATCAGCCGTACCTGGACATCGAGGCGATTCGCCAGACCGACGACGTGATCGCCGGTATTCGCCTGAGCGGCAGTGCCGAGCAACCGACCACGCAGATCTTCTCCGAACCGGCCATGAGCCAGGAACAGGCGTTGTCGTATCTGGTGCTCGGGCGTCCGCTGAGCACCAACGGCGAAGACAACAACATGCTCGCGCAAGCGGCGTTGGGCCTGGGCTTGATGGGCAGCTCCGGGGTCACCAGCAGTCTGGCCAAGGACCTGGGGATTCAGGACTTCCAGCTCGATACCCAGGGCAGCGGCAACACCACCAGCGTGGTCGCCAGCGGCAACATCTCCGAGAAACTCAGTTTGCGTTACGGCGTTGGCGTGTTCGAACCGGCCAACACCATTGCGCTGCGTTACAAGCTGAGCAAGAAGGTTTATGTCGAAGCGGCCAGCGGTGTCGCCAGTTCGCTGGATATCTTCTACAAGCGCGATTTCTAGAGCGCACCTGTTTATTTGAACCGAGGCGCGGCCTTCGCGAGCAGGCTCGCTCCCACATTGATCCATGTATGCATGAGATCCCTGTGGGAGCGAGCTTGCTCGCGAAAGCATCAGTGCGGGCAACACAAAAACCCAGTCCGTTGGTCAACTAATTACAAAGCAACCTAACTATTGCGTTGACATTCGCTGCCTAGGCAGTAACATCTCGACATACATTCACTGCCTAGGCAGTTATTAGGTGAGCACATGAAGCATTTCACCCCGGACGAATTCAAACATTGCCATCTCGGCCTGTTGCTGGGCCGCGCCGCGTTGCTCAAGGACCGGATCATCGACACCCACATGGAACCCCACGGCATCACCGCCGCGCAGTTCAAGGTGTTGATCATCATGGCCCAGTACGGCGTCGACACGCCGGCCGAGCTGTGCCGGCACCTGTCGCTGGACAGCGGTTCGATGACGCGCATGCTCGATCGTCTGGAGCAGAAAGGTTTCCTGGTTCGCCAACGCAGCGAAGGCGATCGCCGTCAGGTGCAGCTCAAGCTCACCGAGCAGGGCCAGCAACTGGCCGATCGCCTGCCCTACATCGGCGCCGATGCGATGAATGAACTGGCCGGCGCCATCTCTCGTGAAGAGCTGAAAACCCTGGAATACATCCTCAAGAAAATCCTGCTGGCAGCCGGTGACCCGATCACGATCCAGCGCTTAGGTGAACATAATGAGCGGTAAAACCTTGCGCAGCAGCCTGACCCTGCTGCTGTCGGCGATGATCCTCGCCGGTTGCGCCAACTACAGCGGCCTCGACACTCAAGGCCAAAACCTCGATGCGAAAAGCCTCATCGCCAGCCAGTCCCTCAACGGCGTGACTCTGTCGCCGGCGGCATGGCCGCAGAGCGACTGGTGGACCAGCCTTGGCGATCCACAACTCGACGGGCTGATCCGCGAAGCGCTGCACGACAGCCCGGACATGCAGATCGCTGCCGCCCGCGCCCATCAGGCCAGCGCCGCCGCGTATGCCGCCGATGCCGAACGCTATCCGACCCTCGACGCCAGCGCCGGTATCAGCCGTTCGCGGCTGGCCAAGGATCAGGACCCGCGCGGGCAGGGCGATGCCTACGCCACCGTGCGTAACGTCAGCGCCGGTTTCAATTACAACTTCGACCTGTGGGGCGGCCAGCGTGATGCCTGGGAAGCTGCACTCGGTCAGGCTCGCGCTGCCGAAGTCGACCGTCAGGCCGCGCAATTGACCCTCGCCGCCGACGTGGCCCGCGCCTACAGCGATCTGGGGCAGGCGCACATCGTTTATGACCTGGCCAACGAAGACCTCAAACGCACCAAACAGATGCTCGATCTGAGCCAGCGCCGCTTGAGTGCCGGGATCGACAGCCAGTACCAGTTCCAGCAAACCCAAAGCCTTGAGGCCAGTTCCGAAGCCAGCCTGATCGACGCTGAAAAACGTCTGAACAGCGCGAAAATCGCCTTGGCCGTACTGCTTGGCAAAGGCCCGGATCGCGGCAACGAAATTGCTCGACCGAAAGTCCTGCAAGCCAGCGCCGTGGCGGTGCCGTCGGTGCTGCCGGCAGAGCTGCTCGGTCGGCGTCCGGATCTGGTCGCTGCGCGCTGGCGCGTAGAGGCGGCGAGCAAAGACATCGACTCGGCGAAAACCCGCTTCTATCCCAACTTGAACCTCACGGCTTCGGCCGGTGCCGAATCCTTGTTGGGTGACGCGATGTTCGGGTCGGCCAGTCGCTTCTTCAGCATCGCCCCGACCATTTCGGTGCCGATCTTCGACGGCGGGCGCCTGCGCGCCAACCTCGATGCGCGCGACGCCGATTACGATCTGGCGGTGGCGCAGTACAACAAAAGCCTGGTGAAAGCCCTCGGTGATGTCAGCGACACGATCAACCAGTTGCGTGACATCGGCCGGCAGATCGGCGCGCAGCAACACGCCACCGAGATTGCTCAGGATTCTTACAACACCGTCGTCCAGCGTTACGGTTCCGGCATCGGCAACTACCTGGACGTGCTCAGCATCGAGCAGCAATTGCTGCAGGCCCAGCGTCAGCTGGCCAACCTCAATGCCGAGCAGATCGACCTGTCGATTCAACTGATGCAAGCGCTGGGCGGCGGCTTTCAGGGTGAAACCCTGACCGCAGCCAACGCCACCCCAGCCACGTCGCACAACTAATTCAGGTATTTGTCATGGCCACTGCCGAAAACACCCAAACTCAAGCCAACACTCCCGACACTGGCAATCCACGCAAGCGCAAATTCATGCTGCTGGTGCTGGCCGTCTTGGTCCTGCTCGCCGGGGCTGGCGTGTGGGCGTATCACGAATTCATCGGGCGCTTCAACGAAAGCACCGACGACGCCTACGTCAACGGCAACGTCGTCGAGATCACCCCGCTGGTCACCGGCACCGTGGTCAGCATTGGCGCTGACGATGGTGATCTGGTTCACGAAGGTCAGGTGCTGATCAACTTTGACCCGAACGACGCCGAAGTCGGCCTGCAAAGTGCCCAGGCGAAACTGGCGCGCACCGTGCGTCAGGTGCGCGGCCTGTACAGCAACGTTGACGGCATGAAAGCCCAGGTCAACGCGCAACAGGCCGAAGTACAGAAAGCTCAGGACAACTACAACCGCCGGAAAAACCTCGCCGCCGGCGGGGCGATTTCCCAGGAAGAACTGTCCCACGCCCGCGACGATCTGACCTCGGCGCAAAACGCCCTGGCCAACGCCAAACAACAACTGAAAACCACCAGCGCGCTGGTCGATGACACCGTGGTTTCGTCGCATCCGGACGTGATGTCCGCCGCAGCGGATCTGCGTCAGGCGTACCTGACCAACGCCCGCAGCACCCTGATCGCGCCGGTTACCGGTTACGTCGCCAAGCGCACTGTGCAGCTCGGTCAGCGCGTACAGCCAGGCACCGCGCTGATGGCGGTGATTCCGCTGGATCAACTGTGGATCGACGCCAACTTCAAGGAAACCCAGCTGCGTGACATGCGCATTGGCCAACCGGTGGACATCGAGTCCGACATCTACGGCAGCAGCGTGAAGTACAGCGGCACCGTCGACAGCCTTGGCGCCGGTACCGGCAGCGCGTTCGCTCTGTTGCCAGCGCAGAACGCCACCGGTAACTGGATCAAGATCGTGCAGCGTGTGCCGGTGCGGATTCACATCAACGCCGAAGAACTGGCCAAGCATCCGTTGCGGGTCGGTCTGTCGACCAACGTTGAAGTGAACCTGCACGACCAGAGCGGCCCGGTGCTGGCCCAGCAACCGCCGCAAAAGGCCTCGTTCAGCACCAACGTCTACGACCGCCAGCTGGCTGAGGCCGACGCGATGATTGCGCAACTGATCCACGACAACAGCGCTGCGGTGAGCAAGACCGCGCAACGCTAAGGTCACATCCTTCAGGTGCGGGCTTTTGTGGCGAGGGAGCAAGCTCCCTCGCCACAACAGGCACGCTCCATAGCGTCAACCCGGTTTCATAGGATTCACAATGAGCAATAACGCCTCTTTCACGCCGCCCAGCCTGTTGCTCAGCACCATCGGCCTGTCGCTGGCGACGTTCATGCAAGTGCTCGACACCACCATCGCCAACGTGGCGCTGCCGACCATCTCCGGCAACCTCGGCGTGAGTTCGGAGCAGGGCACCTGGGTGATCACCTCGTTTGCCGTAAGCAACGCCATCGCGCTGCCGCTGACCGGCTGGCTCAGTCGGCGTTTTGGCGAGGTGAAGCTGTTTTTGTGGGCCACCATTCTGTTCGTGCTGGCCTCGTTTCTCTGCGGTATCTCGACGTCGATGCCGGAACTGATCGGCTTTCGCGTGCTGCAAGGCCTGGTGGCCGGGCCGCTGTACCCGATGACGCAAACCCTGTTGATTGCGGTCTATCCCCCCGCGAGGCGCGGCATGGCCCTGGCGTTGCTGGCGATGGTCACGGTGGTCGCGCCAATTGCAGGTCCGATTCTCGGTGGCTGGATCACTGACAGCTACAGCTGGCCGTGGATCTTCTTCATCAACGTACCGATCGGCATCTTTGCGGTGATGGTGGTGCGCTCGCAACTGGCCAAGCGTCCGGTGGAGACCAGTCGGCAGCCGATGGACTACGTCGGTCTGATCACGCTGATCATCGGCGTCGGCGCGTTGCAGGTGATCCTCGACAAGGGCAATGACCTGGACTGGTTCGAATCGAACTTCATCATCATCGGTGCGGCGATTTCGGTGATCGCCCTGGCGGTGTTCGTCATCTGGGAAATGACCGACCAGCACCCGGTGGTTAACCTGCGCCTGTTCGCCCATCGCAACTTCCGCATCGGTACGCTGGTGCTGGTGCTGGGTTACGCCGGGTTCTTCGGCATCAACCTGATCCTGCCACAGTGGCTGCAAACCCAGATGGGTTACACCGCGACCTGGGCCGGTCTGGCTGTGGCGCCGATCGGTATTCTGCCGGTGCTGCTGTCGCCGTTTGTCGGCAAGTACGCGAACAAGTTCGACCTGCGCCTGCTGGCCGGTCTGGCGTTCCTCGCGATTGGCTTGAGCTGCTTCATGCGCGCCGAGTTCACCAACGAGGTGGACTTCCAGCACATCGCCCTAGTGCAACTGTTCATGGGGATTGGCGTGGCGCTGTTCTTCATGCCGACCCTGAGCATCCTGATGTCCGACCTGCCGCCAAGCCAGATCGCCGACGGCGCAGGCCTGGCGACCTTCCTGCGCACCTTGGGCGGCAGCTTTGCGGCATCGTTGACCACCTGGATCTGGATCCGCCGCGCCGATCAGCATCATGCGTACATGAGCGAAAGCATCAGTACCTTCGAACCGGCGACCCGCGAGACCTTGAACCATTTAGGCGGCGCGAGCCAATCGGCGTACGCGCAGATGGATCAGATCCTCACCAGTCAGGCGTACATGCTCTCCACCGTGGATTACTTCACGTTGTTGGGCTGGGGCTTTATGGGGCTGATTCTGATTGTGTGGCTGGCGAAACCGCCGTTTGCGGCGAAGGCCGGGCCTGCTGCTTCAGGACACTAAGGTCAAAAGCCTCTCACCCTAACCCTCTCCCGGAGGGAGAGGGGACTGACTGAGGGTTTCTTTCGAGGTCCGCCGACCTGAGCCACCGAGTTGAACTCAGGTTTTGAATAGCATGAAGATCGGCTCCCTTTCCCCCTCGCCCCCCTGGGGGAGAGGGCTGGGGTGAGGGGGTAGCGATCTTCAGCCGTGCGGCAAAGCCAGTGGCGGAGCAAAGTCGAACGGCGCCAGGGCAAACCCGTTCTCATCCACCTGCAGCGCCCAACCCTGACGATCCCAATCCCCCAGCACAATCCGCTTCGCCGCCTGCTCGCCGAGTTGCAGCTTGTGGATCGCCGGACGATGGGTATGCCCGTGAATCAGGGTTTTCACCGCGTATTGCTGCATGATCCGCGGAATTTCCTCAGGCGTGACATCGACAATGTCGTTGGCCTTCATCCGCGTCTGCGCGCGGCTTTCACTGCGCAGCTTGCGCGCCAGTTTGTGGCGGGTGCTCAGTGGCAGGTGGCGCAGGATGAACAGGGTGATCGGGTTGCGCAGGTAGCGCCGCAGCTTCATGTAGGCTTCGTCGCGGGTGCACAGGCTGTCGCCGTGCATCAGCAGCACCGGCTCGCCGTAAAACTGCACGACACTCGGGTCCTTCAACAGCGTACAGCCGGCTGCTTTGCAGAAGGCCTTGCCGAGCAGGAAGTCGCGATTGCCGTGCATCAGAAAGATTGCCGTGCCGCTGTCGCTCAATTGGCGCAGGGCCTGGCAGATGGAACGCTGGAAGGGCGTCATGGCGTCGTCGCCAATCCACGCCTCGAAGAAGTCGCCGAGGATGTACAACGCACTCGCCGAGCGGGCGCGTCCGGCGAGCAAATCCAGAAACGCCCGGGTGATGTCCGGGCGCTCCTCTTCCAGATGCAAATCTGAAATCAGCAATATCACGCTTCGATGATCTCGGCTTTCTCGATGATCACGTCGTCTTTCGGCACGTCCTGGTGGCCGGCCTTGGAAGTGGTGGCAACGCCTTCGATCTTGTCGACGACGTCGGTACCGGCAACCACTTTACCGAACACGGCATAACCCCAGCCCTGAGCGGTCTTGGCGGTGTGGTTGAGGAAGCTGTTGTTGGTGGCGTTGATGAAGAACTGCGCCGAGGCCGAATGCGGGTCCATGGTGCGGGCCATGGCAACGGTGTACTTCTCGTTCTTCAGACCGTTGTCAGCTTCGTTCTGAATGCTTGGGCTCTTGTCTTTCTTTTCCTGCATGCCAGGCTCGAAACCGCCGCCCTGGATCATGAAGCCCTTGATCACGCGGTGGAACACTACGTTCTCGTAGTGACCTTTCTTGACGTATTCGATGAAGTTGGCAGCGGTGATTGGCGCTTTTTCCGCGTCCAGTTCGATGACGATGTCGCCGTAGTTGGTGGTCAGTTTGACTTGAGTCATGATCGCTACTCTTTATAAGGAATTCGTGGTTCTGGGACATTCAGCCCCACAACCGGTTCAGCCTGCATCGGCCAAGGTGCGCAGTTTAGCGTGACAGGCGCGAATTTCGAGGCTGTTTTTCCAAAACCCGTCGATTAAATGCACGCCTTTATAGGCCGCGCTCTGTCAGCCCCTTGACAGCATCGGCTATGATAGCGGCTTTGTTTTGTCTGGCCCCCTTTGCGGCCGCGCACATGTAAGTCAAGGATCCTATGAGCAAGCCCACTGTCGACCCTACCTCGAATGCCAAGTCCGGCCCTGCCGTGCCGGTCAATTTCCTGCGGCCGATCATCCAGGCAGACCTGGACTCGGGCAAGCACACCCAGATCGTCACCCGTTTTCCGCCTGAGCCCAACGGCTACCTGCACATCGGCCACGCCAAGTCGATCTGCGTGAACTTCGGCCTGGCCCAGGAGTTCGGCGGCGTCACGCACCTGCGTTTCGACGACACCAACCCGGCCAAGGAAGACCAGGAATACATCGACGCGATCGAATCCGACGTCAAGTGGCTGGGCTTCGAGTGGTCCGGCGAAGTGCGCTACGCCTCGCAGTATTTCGACCAGTTGCACGACTGGGCGGTGGAGCTGATCAAGGCCGGCAAGGCCTACGTCGACGACCTGACCCCGGAGCAGGCCAAGGAATACCGTGGCAGCCTGACCGAGCCGGGCAAGAACAGCCCGTTCCGCGACCGTTCGGTGGAAGAGAACCTCGACTGGTTTGCGCGCATGCGCGCCGGTGAGTTCCCGGACGGTGCCCGCGTGCTGCGCGCCAAGATCGACATGGCCTCGCCGAACATGAACCTGCGCGACCCGATCATGTACCGCATCCGCCACGCTCATCACCATCAGACCGGTGACAAGTGGTGCATTTACCCGAACTATGACTTCACCCACGGTCAGTCGGACGCCATCGAAGGCATCACCCACTCGATCTGCACCCTGGAATTCGAAAGCCATCGTCCGCTGTACGAGTGGTTCCTGGAGAACCTGCCGGTGCCGGCCAACCCGCGCCAGTACGAGTTCAGCCGCCTGAACCTGAACTACACCATCACCAGCAAGCGCAAGCTCAAGCAACTGGTCGATGAAAAACACGTCAATGGCTGGGACGACCCGCGCATGTCGACGCTGTCGGGCTTCCGTCGCCGTGGCTACACGCCGGCGTCGATCCGCAACTTCTGCGACATGATCGGCACCAACCGTTCCGACGGCGTGGTCGACTTCGGCATGCTCGAGTTCAGCATCCGTCAGGACCTGGACGCGAACGCGCCGCGCGCCATGTGCGTGCTGCGCCCGCTGAAAGTCGTGATCACCAACTACCCGGAAGGTCAGGTCGAGAACCTCGAACTGCCGCGTCATCCGCAGAAAGAAGAACTCGGCGTGCGCCAGTTGCCGTTCGCCCGTGAAATCTACATCGACCGCGATGATTTCATGGAAGAACCGCCAAAGGGCTACAAGCGCCTGGAGCCGAACGGCGAAGTGCGTCTGCGCGGCAGCTACGTGATCCGTGCCGACGAAGCGATCAAGGACGCCGACGGCAACATCGTCGAACTGCGTTGCTCGTACGACCCGGACACCCTCGGCAAGAACCCTGACGGCCGCAAGGTCAAGGGCGTGATCCACTGGGTGCCGGCGGCTGCCAGCATCGAGTGCGAAGTGCGTCTGTACGATCGCCTGTTCCGTTCCCCGAACCCGGAGAAGGCCGAAGACAGCGCGAGTTTCCTCGACAACATCAACCCTGACTCACTGCAAGTGCTGACCGGTTGTCGTGCTGAGCCATCGCTTGGCAACGCACAGCCGGAGGACCGTTTCCAGTTCGAGCGCGAAGGCTACTTCGTTGCTGACATCAAGGACTCGAAACCAGGTCAGCCGGTATTCAACCGTACCGTGACCCTGCGTGATTCGTGGGGCCAGTGATTCGCGTCAAGGAAATATAAAGTGCTGACGATCTACAACACGCTCACCAAGAGCAAAGAAGTCTTCAAGCCGCTGGATGGCAACAAGGTGCGCATGTACGTGTGCGGCATGACCGTGTACGACTATTGCCACCTCGGCCACGGCCGCAGCATGGTCGCGTTCGACCTGGTGACCCGCTGGTTGCGGTTCAGCGGTTACGACCTGACTTACGTGCGCAACATCACCGACATCGACGACAAGATCATCAATCGTGCCCGCGAGAACGGTGAGTCGTTCGAAGCGCTGACCGAGCGCATGATTGCCGCGATGCACGAAGACGAAGCGCGCCTGAACATCAAGAAGCCGGACATGGAGCCGCGCGCCACGGATCACATTCCGGGCATGCACGCGATGATCCAGACCCTGATCGACAAGGGCTTCGCTTATGCTCCGGGCAATGGCGACGTGTACTACCGCGTCGCCAAGTTCATGGGCTACGGCAAGCTGTCGCGCAAGAAAATCGAAGACCTGCGCATCGGCGCGCGCATCGAAGTCGACGAGTCGAAAGAAGACCCGCTGGACTTCGTCCTGTGGAAGGCCGCCAAGCCGGGCGAGCCGAGCTGGGAATCGCCGTGGGGCGCCGGGCGTCCGGGCTGGCACATCGAGTGCTCGGTGATGTCCACCTGCTGCCTGGGTGAAACGTTCGACATTCATGGCGGCGGCAGTGACCTGGAGTTCCCGCACCACGAAAACGAAATCGCCCAGAGCGAAGCGGCCACCGGCAAGACCTACGCCAATGCGTGGATGCATTGCGGCATGATCCGCATCAATGGCGAGAAGATGTCCAAGTCCTTGAACAACTTCTTCACCATTCGCGACGTGCTCGACAAGTACCACCCGGAAGTCGTGCGTTACCTGCTGGTGTCCAGCCACTACCGCAGCGCGATCAACTACTCGGAAGACAACCTCAAGGACGCCAAGGGCGCACTCGAGCGTTTCTACCACGCGTTGAAAGGTCTGCCGAGCGTTGCCCCGGCCGGCGGCGAAGCCTTCGTCGAGCGTTTCACCACGGTGATGAACGACGACTTCGGCACGCCGGAAGCCTGCGCGGTGCTGTTCGAGATGGTGCGTGAGATCAACCGTCTGCGCGAGAACGATCTCGACGCAGCGGCCGGTCTGGCGGCACGTCTGAAAGAACTGGCGAGCGTGCTGGGTGTGTTGCAGCTGGAAGCCGATGACTTCCTGCAAGCGGGCGCCGAAGGGCGTGTCGATGCCGCTGAAGTCGACGCGCTGATTGCTGCACGTCTGGCGGCACGCGCCGGCAAGGACTGGGCCGAATCCGACCGCATCCGTGACCAGCTCACCGCCATGGGCGTGGTGCTGGAAGACGGCAAGGGCGGCACGACCTGGCGTCTGGCTGACTGATTGCCTGATCCGCGTTAAAACAAAACCCGCCTTGTGCGGGTTTTGTTTTTTGGGCTTTGGGTCTTGTGGTTACAGGGCTGACGCCATCGCTGGCAAGCCAGCTCCCACAAGTTTTTTGTTGTTCACGAGTGTTGCGTACAACCCGAAACCCTGTGGGAGCTGGCTTGCCAGCGATGGGGTCCGCCCAGGTAACCAGTCATTCAGCCTGCCGCAAACGCTTGTAGAGCGTATTTCGGCTCACCCCAAGCCTGCGCGCCAGATGCGAAATATTGCCCCCGGCGGCTTTCAACTCCCGGTTCAACGCCTCGGCATCGCTCAGGTCGATGCCCAACGGCTCGGCCACCTCCACCGGCTCCATCTCCAGATCGACAAAAAAATCATCCGGCAAATGCTCTGGCCGCACCGGTTGTTCCTCGGCCATGGCCAGCGCCACCTGCATCACGCTGCTGACCTGGCGCAGATTGCCTGGCCATGGATGACGACTGAACAACTCCAGCACTTCGCGGCTGAGCCCGGCCCATTGTGTCGGTTCACGATGCTGCTCCCACAGGCGTTTGAACAGCGCCTCCTTGTCACTGCGCTCTCTGAGCGGCGGCAGTTCCAGCGTCAAACCGCCAATTCGGTAGTACAAGTCCTCGCGAAACCGGCCCAATTGCACTTGCTCGCGTAAAGAGCGGTTGGTCGCCGAGATGATCCGCAAGTCCACCGGGAACAATTCGCTGCTACCCACCGGCTGCACGCAACGCTCCTGCAACACCCGCAACAACCGCGCCTGAGTCGGCAACGGCATGTCGCCGATTTCGTCGAGGAAGAGGGTGCCTTTGTCAGCCTTGCGGATCAGGCCGATGCTGCCTTTCTGGTTGGCGCCGGTGAATGCGCCTTTTTCGTAGCCGAACAGTTCCGACTCCACCAGTTCGGCGGGGATCGCCGCGCAGTTGACGGCGATGAATGCCTGTTTGCTGCGCGAACTGGCTTGGTGCAGCGCTTTGACGAAGACTTCCTTGCCGACCCCGGTTTCGCCGTGGATCAGCAGCGGAATGTCTTTTTCCAGCAGGCGTTCGGCCTGGCGCACGGCTTTTTCTACGCGGCTGTCACCAAAATGCAGAGAGTTGAGGCTGATCACGCCCGGCGCTTTGATCGGCGCCGTTTTCGCTTCGGCAAATACCCGAGGCTGAATCGGCGCCTGTTGCGGTCGCTTCAACAGGCACTGGAAACGGTTGCGCCCCGAGGTCTGCAAGGCAAACGGCAAGCCGTCGGGCTGATTCATCAGTTCCAGCAGCGACACGTTGAACAGGCTCTCGACACTGACCCGCGACAGGCGCACGCCGAGCAGATTGTCCGCGCGGCGATTAGCCGACAGCACCTGCCCGCTCTCATCGAAAATCAACAAACCGGCCCACTGACTGTCGAGGTTGTTCAACCCGGTGTTGAAGGTCAGTTGAAAGTGCTGACCGTGGAACAGGTTGAGGATCAGCCGGTTCTCCACGGTCTGGCTCATCATCTTGACCATGCCCAAGGTGTGCGAGGGCGGCAGGTAGCTGTCGCTGGACACGTCAAGCACGGCGATGACCTTGCGCTCGGCATCGAAAATCGGCGCGGCGGAACCGGTCATGAAACGGTTGGCTTTCAGAAAGTGTTCATCGTGCTCGATGTGCACCGCTTGCTCGCAGGCCAGCGCGGTGCCGATGGCATTGGTGCCGCTGCAGCGTTCCATCCAGCTCGCCCCGGCGCTAAACCCTCGGGCCAGGTTCGGCTCGATAAAGCGCTGGGTGCCCCACGATGTCAGCACCTGGCCGTGGTGGTCAGCGAGCATGATCAGGCAATTGGAGTTGCTCAGGATGTTCTCATAGTACGGCAGGACTTCCTGATGCGTGGTTTGCACCAGTGAGTGGTGACGGTCGAGCAATTGCGCAATGCCGGCGGCAGGCAGTTGGTCGAAGGCCGGGGCACTTTGATGGTCGAGGCCGAAGGCGCGGCAACGTTGCCAGGAGGTCTGGACGATCGCGTCGTGGGACAGCGGCGGAGCGGGTGCGGCCATGGTGGTGGGCCTCTGATGCAGCGTTTTTTATTGTTGTTATGAACCCAAATCCTGAGCAAAACACAGATCAACTGTGGGAGCGAGCTTGCTCGCGAAAGCGTCGTATCAGTCACCGAATCGGTTGAATGGCACACCGCATTCGCGAGCAAGCTCGCTCCCACAGGATCTCCGGTGTTCACCGAAATGAGTTCATAGAGTGTTGTTCACTATTGTTCATTGTCAATCGCCCGACTGTTCAAATGTGTTCAGCAATGAACGCCCGTTCCCCACGTTTTCGACACTTTTCACGACAAATCAACTACTTGCCATTTCTGGCACGAATGTCGCTCTGCTGCACAGGTCGCTTGACTCCAATAATAAAAAAGGCCGAGCCATGTCACTCACCCTGGAGCACGTCAGCCGTACCGTCGAGGGCCAGACCTGGATCGACGATGCCTGCCTGACCTTCGAACCCGGATCCTTCAACGTTCTGCTCGGCCGCACGCTGTCCGGCAAGACCAGCCTGATGCGTTTGATGGCCGGCCTGGACAAGCCCGACAGCGGCCGCGTCCTGATGAACGGCGTCGACGTCACTCAGCGCCCGGTGCGCTTGCGCAACGTGTCGATGGTCTATCAGCAGTTCATCAATTACCCGACCATGACCGTGTTCGAGAACATCGCCTCGCCGCTGCGTCAGGCCGGTGTCGCCAAGGACATCATCCACAGCAAGGTGCAGGAAACCGCACGGATGCTGCGCATCGAGAAGTTCCTGCAGCGCCATCCGCTGGAGCTGTCCGGCGGTCAGCAGCAGCGCACGGCGATGGCCCGGGCGCTGGTCAAGGATGCCGAACTGATCCTGTTCGACGAGCCGCTGGTCAACCTCGACTACAAGCTGCGCGAAGAACTGCGCCAAGAGATGCGCGAGCTGTTCAAGGCCCGCCACACCATCGCGATCTACGCCACCACCGAGCCCAACGAAGCGTTGGCCTTGGGCGGCACCACGACCATCCTTCACGAAGGCCGGGTGATCCAGAGCGGCCCGTCGACTTCGGTGTATCACCAGCCGCAAACCGTGCTGGCAGCGGAGTTGTTCTCCGAACCGCCGATCAACCTGATGCCCGGGCGCATTGCCGGCAACGAAGTCAGCTTTGCCAACTTCGTGCACTTCCCGTTGAACGTCGATCTACGGCCGGTGGGCGAGGGCGAATTCCGCTTCGGCGTGCGCCCCAGCCACATTTCGCTGGTGCCGAGCAACGATGACGATCTGGAACTGGCGGTCACCGTCGAAGTGGCGGAAATCAGCGGTTCGGAGACCTTCCTGCACGTGCGCAACGAACATTTCCTGCTGGTACTGCACCTGCCCGGCGTTCACGAATACGACGTCGATGCGCCGATCCGCATCTACATCCCGACCCACAAACTGTTCGTGTTCGATGCGCAGGGCCGTCTGGTGCAGGCACCGGGCCGGCGTGTCGCGAGGGTTGCCTGATGGCCGAAATTCGTTTGCAGCACCTGGCCCACAGCTACAGCAAGCAGCCGAGCGGGCCTGACGATTACGCGATCCGCGAAATGGACCATATTTGGGAGCAGGGCGGCGCCTATGCCTTGCTCGGCCCTTCGGGTTGCGGCAAGTCGACGTTGCTCAACATCATTTCCGGCCTGCTCAGCCCCTCGCAGGGGCATGTGCTGTTCGATGGCAAAGCGGTCAATGACCTGACCCCGGAGAAGCGCAACATCGCCCAAGTGTTCCAGTTTCCGGTGGTCTACGACACCATGACCGTGTTCGATAACCTGGCCTTTCCCCTGAGAAATCAGGGCATGGCCGAGGCGAAAGTGCACAGCAAAGTGCAGGAAATCGCCGAAGTCCTCGACCTGCAAAACCTGCTGAGCAAGAAGGCCCGCAACCTCACCGCTGACGAAAAGCAAAAAGTCTCCATGGGCCGTGGCCTGGTGCGCGACGACGTCTCGGCAATCCTCTTCGACGAACCGCTGACGGTGATCGACCCGCACCTGAAGTGGAAGCTGCGACGCAAGCTCAAGCAGATCCACGAGCAGTTCAACATCACCATGGTCTACGTCACCCACGATCAACTGGAGGCCTCGACCTTCGCCGACAAGATCGCGGTGATGTACGGCGGCCAGATCGTGCAGTTCGGCACCCCGCGGGAATTGTTCGAGCGGCCGAGCCACACCTTTGTCGGCTACTTCATCGGCAGCCCGGGGATGAACCTGATCGAGGTGCAGCCGCAGCCGGGCGGGGTCGGTTTCGCTTCGACGCACTTGCCACTGTCCGACGCCTTGCAACGGCATATCGAACACGGTCAGTGGAAAAATCTGAAGGTCGGCATCCGCCCCGAGTTCATCCATGTCTGGGATGAACCGTTTGACGAAGCGATGCAGGCGCGGGTGGTCCACGTCGAAGACCTGGGCACCTACAAGATCCTCACCCTCGACCTTGACGGCGCGCCGTTGAAGGTGCGTCTGGCCGAAGACAAACCGGTGCCGCAAGGCACCGCGTACATCAGCTTTCCGGCGCAGTGGCTGATGGTCTACGCCGACGAATTTCTTCTTGAAGACACCGACTCTACCGAGGTGCAGCCATGAACAAGGTGCAGAACAACAAGGCCTGGTGGCTGGTGTTGCCGGTGTTCCTGCTGGTGGCGTTCAGTGCGGTGATCCCGATGATGACCGTGGTCAACTATTCGGTGCAGGACATCTTCGATCAGTCCAGCCGCTACTTCGTCGGCGCCGACTGGTACAAACAGGTGCTGCTCGATCCGCGTCTGCATGACTCGTTGCTGCGCCAGTTCATCTACTCGGCCTGCGTGCTGTTGATTGAAATTCCGCTGGGCATCGCCGTCGCCCTGACCATGCCGACCAAGGGTCGCTGGTCGTCAGTGGTGCTGATCATCCTGGCGATTCCGCTGCTGATCCCGTGGAACGTGGTCGGCACCATCTGGCAGATCTTCGGCCGCGCCGACATCGGTCTGCTCGGGTCGAGCCTGAATGCGCTGGGCATCAGCTACAACTACGCGGCCAACACCATGGACGCCTGGGTCACGGTGCTGGTGATGGACGTCTGGCACTGGACTTCACTGGTGGCGCTGCTGTGTTTCTCCGGGTTGCGGGCGATTCCCGACGTGTATTACCAAGCGGCGCGCATCGACCGCGCCTCGGCCTGGGCGGTGTTCCGCCATATTCAGTTGCCCAAGTTGAAGAGCGTGCTGCTGATCGCGGTGATGCTGCGCTTCATGGACAGTTTCATGATTTACACCGAGCCGTTCGTGCTCACCGGCGGCGGGCCGGGTAATGCCACGACCTTCCTCAGTCAGACCTTGACGCAGATGGCGGTCGGCCAATTCGATCTGGGCCCGGCAGCGGCGTTTTCGCTGGTGTATTTCCTGATCATCCTGCTGGTCTCGTGGCTGTTCTACACCGCCATGACCCATTCCGACGCCAATCGCTGAGGGCCCGGCCATGCACAAAAGAAAGCTGATTCCGTTGCTGGTGTACATCCTGTTCCTGCTGGTGCCGATCTACTGGCTGCTGAACATGTCGTTCAAGAGCAACACCGAAATCCTCGGCGGGTTGACCCTGTTTCCGCAGGATTTCACCTGGCACAACTACAAGGTGATTTTCACCGACCCGAGCTGGTACACCGGTTATCTCAACTCGCTGTATTACGTCAGCCTCAACACGGTGATCTCGCTGAGTGTGGCGCTGCCGGCGGCGTACGCGTTTTCGCGCTATCGCTTCCTCGGTGACAAGCACCTGTTCTTCTGGCTGCTGACCAACCGCATGGCGCCGCCAGCGGTGTTTTTGCTGCCGTTCTTTCAGTTGTATTCGTCGATCGGGCTGTTCGACACGCACATCGCCGTGGCCTTGGCGCATTGCCTGTTCAACGTGCCGCTGGCGGTGTGGATTCTGGAGGGCTTCATGTCCGGCGTGCCGAAAGAAATCGACGAAACCGCCTACATCGACGGCTACAGTTTTCCCAAGTTCTTCGTGAAGATTTTCATCCCGTTGATCGGTTCCGGCATCGGTGTCACGGCGTTCTTCTGCTTCATGTTCTCTTGGGTCGAACTGCTGCTGGCGCGCACGCTGACCTCGGTGAATGCCAAGCCGATTGCTGCGGTGATGACGCGCACGGTTTCCGCTTCGGGCATCGACTGGGGCGTGCTGGCGGCGGCGGGGGTGTTGACCATCCTGCCGGGCATGCTGGTGATCTGGTTTGTTCGCAACCACGTGGCCAAGGGCTTTGCTCTGGGTCGGGTCTGAGGAACGCATGATGGAATGGATGAGCTGGACCACCCCCAC
Organism: Pseudomonas sp. W15Feb9B; assembly: GCF_000828175.1. Lineage (NCBI taxonomy): Bacteria > Pseudomonadati > Pseudomonadota > Gammaproteobacteria > Pseudomonadales > Pseudomonadaceae > Pseudomonas > Pseudomonas sp. W15Feb9B. The sequence continues at coordinate 23,521 of NZ_JTKF01000044.1, forward strand.
GGCGGGGTTCTTTATTGCCATCGGCCTGTTGCTGGTGGGCATGACCACCTGGGAACTGCGCTCGCCGAGCATCCTGCGCCGCGGTTTTCTGCCGATTGCCACCACCCGTGGCGATCGCTTGTTCATCGGTCTTCTCGGCAGCGCCTACCTGCATCTGCTGGTAATCGGCGTCACCGACTGGAGCATCTGGGTGGCGTCCGCGCTGTCTCTGGTGTGGCTGTTGGTTGTGATGCGCTGGGGCTAGTCGAGTCGCTCGGCAATCGTGCTCCATAACTCAAACTGGAGGTCTCTATGTTCGATAAAAACAATAAGCTGCGACATAGCATTTCATTGGCAGCCATGCTGGCACTCAGCGGTTTGAGCGCTTCGGCCTGGGCCGATGCCTACGAAGACGCTGCGAAAAAATGGATTGGCAGCGAGTTCAAGCCGTCGACCCTGACGGCCGATCAGCAGCTCGAAGAACTGAAGTGGTTCATCAAGGCCGCCGAGCCGTTTCGCGGCATGGAAATCAAAGTGGTTTCCGAGACCCTGACCACCCACGAATACGAGTCCAAGGTGCTGGCCAAGGCGTTCAGCGAAATCACCGGGATCAAGCTCACCCACGACCTGCTGCAAGAAGGCGACGTGGTGGAAAAAATGCAGACGGTGATGCAGTCGGACAAGAACATCTACGATGGTTGGGTCAACGACTCGGATTTGATCGGTACGCACTTTCGCTACGGCAAGACCGAATCGATCACCGACCTGATGGCCAACGAAGGCAAGAACTTCACTTCGCCGACCCTCGACATCAAGGATTTCATCGGTATCTCGTTCACCACCGCGCCGGACGGCAAGGTTTATCAACTGCCCGACCAGCAGTTCGCCAACCTGTACTGGTTCCGCGCCGACTGGTTCGAACGCGCCGACCTGAAAGCCAAGTTCAAGGAAAAGTACGGCTACGAACTCGGCGTGCCGGTGAACTGGTCGGCCTATGAAGACATCGCCAAATTCTTCAGCGAAGACGTCAAGGAAATCGACGGCAAACGCGTCTACGGCCACATGGATTACGGCAAGAAAGACCCGTCGCTGGGCTGGCGTTTCACCGATGCCTGGTTCTCCATGGCCGGTGGCGGCGACAAGGGCTTGCCCAACGGTTTGCCGGTGGACGAGTGGGGGATTCGCGTCGAGGACTGCCATCCGGTCGGTTCCAGCGTGACCCGTGGCGGCGACACCAACGGCCCGGCGGCAGTGTTCGCCACGCAGAAATACGTCGACTGGCTCAAGGCCTACGCGCCACCGGAAGCGGCGGGCATGACCTTCTCCGAGTCCGGCCCGGTGCCGTCCCAAGGCAACATCGCCCAGCAGATCTTCTGGTACACCGCGTTCACCGCCGACATGACCAAACCGGGCCTGCCGGTGGTCAACGCCGACGGCACGCCGAAATGGCGGATGGCGCCGTCGCCGCGCGGGCCGTATTGGGAAGAGGGCATGAAGCTCGGCTATCAGGACGTGGGTTCGTGGACGTTCATGAAATCCACGCCGGAGAAACAGAAGCTGGCGGCGTGGCTCTACGCGCAATTCGTCACCTCGAAAACCGTGTCGCTGAAGAAAACCATTGTCGGCCTGACGCCGATTCGCGAGTCGGACATCAACTCGCAGGCGATGACCGATCTGGCGCCGAAGCTCGGTGGCCTGGTCGAGTTCTACCGCAGCCCGGCCCGCGTGCAATGGACCCCGACCGGGACCAACGTGCCGGACTATCCGCGTCTGGCGCAATTGTGGTGGAGCCACATCGCCGAAGCGGCCAGCGGCGAGAAGACTCCGCAGCAGGCGCTGGATGGCCTGGCCAAGGATCAGGACGCGATCATGACGCGTCTGGAACGCTCCAAAGCGCAAGCCACGTGCGCCCCGAAAATGAACCCGGAACGCGACGCGCAATACTGGTTCGACCAACCGGGCGCACCGAAACCGAAACTGGCCAACGAGAAGCCGAAGGGCGAGACCGTGAGCTACAACGAACTGCTGAAATCGTGGGCGGATGCGCGTAAGTGATGGTTGATGTGTGAAAGCAAACGGCACCGGAAGGTGCCGTTTTTTTTGTTGCCTGATTTACCGCTTTCGCGAGCAAGCCACGCTCCCACAGGTTTCTGTGTTGCTCACACAATCTGGGCACACCACAAACTCTTGTGGGAGCT